>NZ_JIAK01000008.1:165000-181539 GCF_000620765.1 Desulfovermiculus halophilus DSM 18834 | reverse complement strand
GGTCACGTCCTGTCAAGTGGTGTAAGAAGCCACCGGGGCCATTCTCCGGCTTAACTTATGCGGCTGAGGGAAGAGCTGGGGAGTCGTCCAGCTCTTCGGATTTCGTTCTTTGAAGGCCTTGGATCGCTTCGGCGATAGATTCCAGGCTCATGTACCGGCGGCTGACCGCCCATTCATCGTTCTGTTCAGCAAGCACCGAACCGACCAGGCGAATGATGGCCATGCGATTCGGAAAAATGCCCACCACGTCGGTGCGGCGTCGGATTTCCCGGTTGAGTCGTTCCTGGGGGTTGTTTGACCAGATCTGCCGCCAGTGTTTCTGCGGAAAGTCGGTAAAAGCCAGCAGGTCCGGGCCGGCATCGATCAGCAAGTTGGCCGCCTCGGCAAATTGCGGCAGTAGCCGCTCGACAACCTGGGCGTGCTGGGCCAGGACCTGTTCCTTGTCAGATTGGGCAAAGATGGAGCGGACCAGCGTGGCCACCGCCGGCTGGGCCTTCCTGGGCACTTTGCACAACAGGTTGCGCATGAAGTGGGTGCGACAGCGTTGCCAGGCCGCACCGGGCAAAACCGCCCCAACGGCGCTTTTCAGTCCCTGATGGGCGTCGGAGATGACAAGCTTGACCCCCTTGAGGCCCCGGGCGACCAGACCGCGCAAAAAAGCGGTCCATCCCGCACCGTCTTCGGAGGTGATCACATCCAGCCCAAGAACCTCGCGATGACCTTCTCGGGTGACGGCGGTGGCGATCACGACAGCCACATTGACGATGCGACCGGCCTCTCGGCAGCGGACGACCATGGCATCGAGCCACACATAAGGATAGGCCTCCTGGTCAAGAGGGCGGTTGCGAAAAGCTTCGACCTGCTCGTCGAGTGACTTGGCCATCTCGGAGACTTGGGATTTGGACAGTCGCTCAATGCCCAGCGACTGGGCAATATTCTCGACTTTACGGGTGGAAACGCCACTGACATAACACTGCGCCACCACGCTTACCAAGGCCCTTTCACTGCGCCGACGCGGCTCGAGCAGCCACTGGGGGTAGTAGCTCCCCTGGCGCAACTTGGGGATTGCCAGATCAAGTGTCCCCATGCGGGTATCCAAAGGACGCTGCCGATACCCGTTGCGCTGATTGGTCCGCTCTTCAGAGCGTTGGCCGTAATCGGCACCACAAAGAGTATCGGCTTCAGCATTCATCAGGGTTTGAATCATGGTTGTCAACAAACTCCGCAGGACATCGGGTTGGGCGATTTCAAGGGCCTTGCACAAATGCTGCTGCAGCTCTACACTGGATTCGACCATCGCGTTTTCTCCTTTCGCTGAGGCTTGGCGGTTTTAGCTTTGGAGAATGACGCGATGGTCTTCTTTTTTCAAGGGCACTGCCCTGTTACACCACTTGTTTGGACTCTAACTGATGTTTTTGGGTGGCCTATTGTAAAAATGGGAATAGGGCAATCTGAAAAGAAGGTTCATAAGTAAGCAACTAGGCGACTCAAATAGGCTCTTTCACAGTGACCCTGGGAAATAGAAAAGGCCCACAGATTTTTTTTGCGGACCTTTTTTATGAAAGGCGTGAGAATAGTCTTCCCATTTATTTTTACCAGTGCCATGGATAAGGAGTTTCTTCACCAAAAGGATCTTGTGATCCGGAAATTTTGGCAAATAAGCGAATGGCAGCGATTGTGGTGTCGTGTGCCCATTTGGCTACGCTAACCGCACCAAAAGTTGTTGTCCAGGTAGTATTCTCTTTTATTTTAGGATTACTTTTAAAAAATGCTTCTTTTGTTCGAATTGGCCATTTGTTTCCTGCTGTCATATCGGGAGAATAATGAATAATTTCATTTCTCAATCTAAATAGTGCAATCAGATTTTGGTAGGTGCTTCCATTTGTGTCAATTCCAACGTCCTCTGAATCATATCCTTTGTAAAACAATTTTATCTTATCTTTAATTTCTTTTGCCTTTTTTATGTCATCGATTCTTTTGAGAATCGATTCCTTGTTATTAGTGTCCTGTTTTATGGCAAGAGTCCTGCTGAACTCGATAGTTTCATTTAAATATGATTCAAAAGCAGTACAGAACATTATAATTGCAGGAAAACAATATCTACAAGAGTCAAAACTTGACCCTTTCATTTTTTTTGTTACCTCGGAAGTTGCGAGAGTAAGTAATTCATTACCTACCTTGAAGAAATTTGGTGAAAGTAAATCCATTCCGCAATGAAGTGACGAGTCTATATTTTTAAGATGAGGAGGAGTGAAGTGTTTTGATCTTTTCATTTTAGTTAAAGTTAATAATAATGAGGGTTGATATGTAACGCTTCCGCTTTGTATATGATTTTTAAATAAGGACAAAAATTTTCGGTTTTTAATTTTTTTATGGAATTCTCTTGTCTTTACCGGACTTGTATTGTACGTGTATCAATCTATATTGATTTATAAATATATCATACATTAGTTTTACTCGAACAATCCCAACAGTATTTGCATCTGGACCTGTTTTAAGAAAATTTTCAACTTTTTTAAGGCCTTCATACACCAATTGTTCTTTTAAGCACTTTTCCTCATTGCCTCTATCTGGAATGAATTGTATTTGTATTAATTCTCCCTTGAAATCGCCAGCTTGTTGAATGAAATCTATTGATAATCCTTTACTTTTTAAGTTTTGAGTTTTTGAGAAAAGTTTTTTTATCATTGGTGCAACGTGGTTGTTGTAAACGTTTGTCCAGAGCGGAGCAAACATGAAGATGGCCACATTGTAAATTAAGCCTACAGTGTCGGGGTCAACAGTTTTTTTTCGCCATTTTCCTACAGCCAAATCTTTATCTTCGCTTAACAACTCGTCAATAAGGTCTTGATTATTATAATGCGGCCAAGGGAGATAAATTTGGTACTTTGCAACATCAAAATTATCCGAGATAGGTTCTGTAATTGAATAACTGAAACCACCTAATGCTTCATCTATGGTTTCGCAGGAAAAATAAACATCTGCTTTTAAAAGCCATTCTCCTGAAGACTCCTCATCTGGAACAACTTTAAAATTTTTTAGATACCCAAGGGTTTCAAGCCGCATGTCGTGATGTTGGTGAAGAGGGATTCTTTCACCGAATCTTTCTGCTAAAGCTAGCAGAAACTCTTTGGTATTTTTCTCCCCCTGGGAGTCTTCGTGAGTGCTCGAAATTGTTTGATTTAAAATGTATTTCATCGTCGTCTTTTTCGTTAATTATTGAAATTCAATGAGTTATGTATTGTGGATAACGAAAATCCAATATTGTCTAACAGAGACAATATTGCCAATTTCCGAAAAAATAAAACATAATTCCTATAATAATATTAGGTGGTTAACTCCAGTCCTTACTTAACTCCTTTTAAGCAAGAACTTTTAAATAACGATAAAAATAAACCAGGGTAAATGTAGACAGATTAAATGAAAAGGTCAAGGTTGAGTTAGGGGTATAGTAATTGCTAATATGTTGGGGCATGCTACCAATTGCATCTAACGGGCTTTTTGTGTCAGGTAGGTCCTAAATTATGATTTTTGATCGAATAGATCCTTTAGGTCATCTGATTCTAAGCTCTAAGACAATCGCCTTAGGAAAGGATTATTCTATTGGAAAAAATGGTACCTAGAAACATTACGTGAGATATTTCTGGAGCCAATTTGATTCCGGTAGGTCGGAATCGAATCAAGGTGAAGGAGACGGTCTGTAGTTGGAAGAAACTGGTTTGCCTTCTCTCGTTATTCCCGCTAGTATATCCAAATAAGGTGGTACATTTGGGTGGTACATTTGGTACAAAATTGACTAGATAACTCCACCACTATAGGCTTGCATCAAATGATATAAGTGTCCAAAACCATTTAGAAAACAAGTTAGGCAAAATGATTTCTCGGCTGCTGAAATTGAGGAGATGGCGATTCCCGCCACCTCTACCATTTAAAAAGAGGGTTACCCTTCAGGGTAACCCTCTTTTTAGTTGTGACTGTGACGCGGGAATCGAAGCGCAGCGAGCGCAGCCAGTGGCTGAAAAGCGGCCAGGGAGGGCCGCGTCAGCGAGCGAAGGGGAGCCTACGCAGGAGGGGACAGGACGTTCCTGACGTAGTAGGCGGTTCCCGCCACTGGCCCGCAGGGCCACAGGATCAGTTTCGGGAAATCCATCACACCCCGCTTCTCTTTCGCCTGAAAATTCTCCGCATTGTTACCCTCATTCTCCGGACCTCGTCCGGACTCCTGCATTTTTTCCTGCAACCGCTGCTCGGCGGGATCAAAGGCAAACTGGTTGATACTCTTCATGATTCCGTCAAACAGGTCGTTGATGTCCATGGTCGGTGGCTCCTCGTTTTGGATTCTGCCCTTACTTACCGGAGAGACAGAGAAAGTGTCGAGCGGCGGTTGAATTTTTTTCGTGCTGGCCTTCTGGTGGCTTATTTACCGGAGCGGTTTCAAATCTGTTGGAACTCCTTCGAATTTTGAGTTGTACGCCGCATAGCAGATGTTATATTGTCGGGTAGTTTTGAATGGCCTTCGTGCGCCCGGTGGTTTCGGGTGCGCAAAAGCCCAGAAGATGAATCCGCCTTGGGAGGCTGAGCGATGAACAGACAACGTGCCCTTGCCCTGCTGAGAGATAGCAAGACGGAGCTGCAGGCCCGTTTCGGCGTGACCCGGCTGGCCCTGTTCGGCTCCACCGCCCGTGATACGGCGAGTAGCGGCAGCGATGTCGATGTGCTGGTGGCTTTCGACGGCCCGGCCACCTCCAAGCGCTATTTTGGCGTGCAGTTTTACCTGGAGGACCTGCTCGGCTGTCCGGTCGACCTTGTCACCGAAAAGGCCCTGCGACCGGAGATGCGTCCCTATATCGAACAGGAGCGGGTCAACCTCTGAGATTCATGCCTCACGCGAAGACGCGAATGCGCGAAGGGATATCGAGGAAGTGGCCGCGATGGTAGTCGATGCGGCATTGCAACTTCACCGTGATCTCGGGCCGGGGTTGCCGGAATCGGCCTATGAGGCGATTCTGTCCAAAATGTTGGAAAAGCGTGGCCTGTCTGTCGAGAGGCAGAAGCCGGTTCCTATTCAGTATCAGGGTGTTTCACTCGATGAAGGTTTTAGGCTGGGTTTGCTGGTCGATGGTCAGCTGATCGTTGAGCTGAAATCAGTCGAAAACATCCACCCGGTTCATCCCAAACAGCTACTGACCTACCTGCGCCTGATGAACCTGCCCCTCGGACTGCTCATCAACTTTGGCGCATCACTTCTGAAGAATGGCCTGCAACGCGTCGCCAACAAACACATCAACTTCGCGCCTTCGCGTGCACCAACAGGAGGATCAGCCATGAAGCCCGGCAGCGTCAAGATCGTCGACCGCGTCTCCGCCGTCGAGGCGATCAAGCGGTTGAAGGAGGAAGATCTGCTCTTTCTCAACCGGCTGATCGTCGAGCGGCTCAAGCTCATTTCCCAAGCCCGCGCCACCACGTTGATGACCAGCTTCACCAGGGGCGATCGAGTCGGCTTCCAATCCCCTGACGGCCGGATGCTGGAAGGCAGGGTGCTGCGCCTTAACAAGAAGACCATCAGCGTCGCCACGGACGATGGCCACCAGTGGAACGTCGCGCCCGGCCTGCTGCGCCTGGTTCAATCAGCGGGAGATGTCCAATGGCCATGATCCGCCAACCCGAAAACTTTCCTGAAACGGTCAAGGAGGTGCGGCGGCAGTTGGCGCTCTCCCAGGAGGAGTTGGCCCACGCCCTCGGGGTGAGCTTCGCCACGGTCAACCGCTGGGAGAACGGCAAAACCATTCCCTCGAAGCTGGCGCAGCGGCAGTTCGAGCAGTTTTGTGTGCAGAAAAAGAAAAAGGGGGAGCTAATCTAATGGTTTTCACTGAGAAGGCCGCCAGGTCAAAGTTCTCTTTTGGCAGGAGTTTGAATATGGAAAAGCAACGATCACTACAGGACTTAGCCGATATTGTCCGAATATTCTGCGAAGCCCGCGACTGGGATCAGTTCCACGGCCCTAAGGATCTGGCCATCGGTGTTATTACCGAGGCGTCGGAGTTGTTAGAGCATTTTCGCTTTCAAACGGACGAACAGTCGATGGCGTTGCTGGACAACCAGCAGGTCAAAGGTGATATTGAGGATGAGCTGGCCGATGTCCTCTTTTTCTTGCTGCGGTTTTCCCAAAGGTTTGAGGTTGATCTGACCAAAGCTCTACTTCGGAAGATCGAAAAGAGTGAGAAGAAATATCCTGTAGAAAAGGCGAAAGGGAAAAACACCAAGTACACGAAGTTGTAGATCAATATCTGCATTCCGAGGGGCCAACATTGATCGTTTATTCCGCTACAAAAGCTAGGTTCAAAGAAGATGTCATGACCAATGACATCGGCGGCATTATCTTTGACGCATTCCGGAATGCAACAGGGAGAAGCACCGGTAGAGCAGAAATCGAGTCGTGGATGCACTCGCTGCAGTATATGGATCGAGTGCTCAATGACGACGAGATCCCCCATGATGCAGGCGTCGCCATCGAGTACCACCTCCCGCAGACCTCAAAACGTATCGACTTTATCCTGACCGGGAGGGGCAGAGACCAGCGTGAATCGGCCGTCCTCGTAGAACTGAAACAGTGGCAGAAGACGGAATTAACTCAAAGTGACGCAGTCGTCATCACCCGGTTCAAGCATGGCTCTACCGAGGTCCTCCATCCCTCCTACCAAGCCTGGTCTTACAAGCGTCTTCTTGAAGATTTTAACCAGACCGTTCAGGAAGAACAAATAGGGCTCTTCCCATGTGCCTATCTGCACAACTACGATGACGATGGCGTGATCACCCATCCCTTCTACAGCGATCACATCAAACGTGCCCCGATCTTCCTCAAGCCCGATGCCCTGAAACTCCAGCAGTTCATTAAGACCCACGTCAAATACGGCGATTCGACCCGGATCATGTACCGGATCGAACACGGGAAGATTAAACCTTCCAAGAAACTGGCCGACGAACTAGCGTCGATGCTTAAAGGGAACCGGGAATTCGTTTTGATCGATGACCAGAAAGTGGTGTTCGAGAAGGCGAAACGACTGGCAGAGCAGGCTTCCGAGCATACCAAAAAGGTCTTGATCGTCGAGGGTGGACCAGGCACTGGCAAGTCGGTTTTGGCGATCAACCTCCTTGTGGCGCTCACGGAACGGGAATTCGTTGTCCAGTACGTCTCCCGAAACTCGGCCCCCCGGCTCGTATATGAGGCAAAGCTCATCGGTCATTTCCGGAAGACGCATATTTCCAACATGTTCTCCGGTTCCGGCTCATACCACGCAGTTGCGCCCAATGCGTTCGATTGCCTTATTGTGGACGAGGCGCATCGCTTGAACGAGAAATCCGGCATGTTCAGCCACCTGGGTGAAAACCAGATCAAGGAGATCATCAATGCCAGCAAATTGAGTGTGTTCTTCATCGATGAAGACCAGAAGGTCACGTTGAAAGATATTGGCGACAAAGAAGCGATCCGCAACTGGGCAAAGAAGCTTGGGGCTGAAGTTGTCGAGATGAGTCTGGAGTCCCAGTTCCGCTGCAACGGCTCCAACGGCTACCTGGCTTGGCTCGACAACAACCTGCAGATCCGGAGGACGGCCAACGAAGTCCTGGATATCCGTGAATATGATTTTCGCATCATCGACACCCCATCAGAGTTACACGACCTCATAAAGGCCAAGAACAAAAACAACAAGGCACGGATGGTAGCCGGCTACTGCTGGGACTGGATCAGCAAGAAGAAACCGCTGCTGAAGGACATCGTAATCGGAGACTACAAGGCGACTTGGAACCTGGAAACGGACGGACAGGCGTGGATCATCAAACCCGACTCCGTCAGCGAGGTGGGGTGCATCCACACCTGCCAGGGATTAGAGGTGGACTACATAGGCGTCATCGTTGGCCCGGACTTTGTTGTTCGTGAAGGTAAAGTAGAGACCCGGCCAGCCGAGCGTTCGAAAATGGATAAATCGATCCAGGGGTGGAAGAAACTGGTCAAGGAAGTTCCTGATGGGGGAGTATTAAGGATCGATGCCATCATAAAAAATACTTACCGTACCCTCATGACCCGTGGACAGAAAGGGTGTTACGTCTATTTTGTCGATGACGAAACGCGCAGGTACTTCGCTGAGCGGCTGCAATTTGGACCAGCAGCAGAGTCGATAATCGAGAAATCGATTCTGCCTTCACACGAAGAAGCTGTGGACCTGCCGTTTCGCCGGCTGGGTTCGGAAGAAGCAAGGCCTTATGTGAATTGTGTGCCACTCTACGACCTCAAGGTCGCCGCCGGAGGTTTCAGCAACGAGCAGCAGATGGACGGGTGCGACTGGGTGGAGCTGCCGGAAGAATTCCGGCCACGGAAGGGACTGTTTGTGGCTCAAGTGGTTGGGGAGTCGATGAACCGGCGCATCCCGTACGGCGCATGGTGCCTGTTCCGTGAAGAAAAAGGGGGCTCACGGAACGGCAAGGTCGTCCTGGCTTCGCACCGGGAGATTGCCGACACCGATACCAGTTGCCACTACACCGTCAAGATTTATGAAAGCACCAAGGAGATTCAGGATGATGGCACGTGGCGGCACACGTCGATCATTCTTCGACCGGACAGTTATCTTCCGGGCTATGAGCCGATTGTTTTGAATGAGGAGCAGGCGGACGATTTGCGGGTGATTGGGGAGTTGGTGGCTGTGCTTGGGTGAACCTTTAGCGTCACGCCTGCATGGGAAAGTTTCGAGTGATTCGTCACCATACAGATAGCGCAAATTCAAGTATGCAAGGATATATCAGCCGTTCCGTACCATTACCCCCCAGATGCTGAACCGAGTTGTTGCTATCAGCGAGGGATTTCAACAATGGAAGAGATGGAAGGGAAGAAGATAATGCCCACCTGCTGGATCATCGCCGGACCCAACGGCGCAGGTAAAACCACTTTCGCCCTGGAGTATCTGCCCCAGGTGGCGGGCTGCACTCATTTCATCAACGCAGACTTGATCGCCGCCGGTCTCTCGCCACTCGCACCGGAGCGGGAGTTGCTGGCTGCCAGCCGTCTCTTTCTGCGGGAGATCGAGCAGCGCATCGCCGCCCGCGAGGATTTCGCCTTTGAAACCACTCTGGCGGGGCGCACCTACCTGCGCCTAGTCGAGCGGCTGCATACCGACGGCTGGCGGGTGGAGCTGATCTTTCTGGCCCTGCCGAGTTTCGAGATGTCCAAGCTGCGCGTGGCCGAACGAGTCGCCCACGGCGGGCACAACATTCCGGTGGCGGATATCGAGCGGCGTTTTCCACGCAGCCTGAGCCATCTGCTGAACGACTTCAGCCACCGGGTCGATAGCTGCACCTGCTTCATGAACGACGGGGAAAGCCCGGTGCTGGTCTTTGAACAGCGCCGTAGTGAGCGTGAGATTGTGCATGATGACTACTATCAGCTTCTGCTTGAGGAGGCCCAAGGATGAACACAAAACGCAAAAGCACGCCCTCCCCGGAAGGGCAGCGACAGTTGGAAACACTCCGCCAGGCCGTCGGCAAGACGCTGGAGAAGAAACGGCGTTTGGGTCAGTACGCCGTCACCTGGCAAGATGGCAAGCCCGTCGTTAAGGGCGAGGATGCACCGGGCTCGAACGACAACGCCCAGTGAAGGGTGTGACTATGAATGTCTACCAGCCACCCTACACCATCACCGCCGATATCCTTAACCGGGTCGCCGCGATCAGCGAGGCCATCGGGCGGCTGACCGTGCTCACCGATCAGGCGAGAGCATTGCGGCTGCGGCACATTAATCGCATCCGCACCATTCGCGGTTCGCTGGCCATCGAAGGCAACACCCTGAGCGAGGCGCAGATCACCGCGATTCTGGAGGGCAAACGGGTCATCGCCCCGCCCCGCGAGGTGCAGGAGGTGAAAAACGCCCTGGCTGCCTACGACCGTTTCGACACCTGGAAACCCTCATCGGAAAAGGATCTGCTGGAAGCGCACCGGATTCTGATGTCCGGTCTGATCGACGAGGCAGGAGTGTATCGGCACGGCGGCGTTGGCGTGATGGCAGGCCAGCAGGTGATTCACATGGCCCCGCCCGCCGACCGGGTGCCTCATCTGAAGAGTGACCTGTTCGACTGGCTGGCCGCCACTGACGCCCATCCGCTCATCGCCAGCTCGGTCTTTCACTACGAATTCGAATTCATCCACCCCTTCGCCGACGGCAACGGCCGCATGGGTCGGCTGTGGCAGAGCCTGATCCTGGCCCGCTGGAATCCCCTGTTCGCCGATATCCCGGTGGAAAGCCTGATCTTTGAGAATCAGTCCGAGTACTACCAGGCTATTCAAGAAAGCACCCACAAGACCGACTCCGCGCCCTTCATCGCCTTCATGCTGCGGATGATCCTGGATACGGTGACCAGCACAGCCCCCCAAGTCAGCCCTCAAGTCACCCCCCAAGTCGGCGAGCTGCTGGCGGCGATCCGGGGCGAGATGGGCCGCGAGGCACTGCAATCCGCCCTGGGGCTTTCGGACCGCAAATCCTTCCGCGAGCGCTACCTCAAACCGGCCCTGGCCGACGGCCTGATCGAAATGACCATTCCCGACAAGCCCAACAGCCGCTTGCAGAAATACAGCCTCACCGACAAGGGTCGCCAGTGGCTTGTGCAGCATGGCGATGGATAAAACCGGGGGGAAGATATGGCACTGGACTACGTTACTTTAGAGCTGCTCCGCCAGAACCACCCTGCGTGGCGGTTGTTGTGCGCACATTACGCGCCGCTGGTGGCCGGTTTTCTGCACCGGGTGTTCATCGTGCCCAATGTCCGCAATTTGTCTCAGGCAGACCTGGCCGAGGCGTTAGAAGATGAGCTTTTCGCTCTGCGTGAGCAGCTGGGGGCTGAGGCCTTTCCCGGAACCGCGCAAAGCTATCTCAACGACTGGGCCGAAAACGACAAGGGGTGGCTGCGGAAATTTTATCTTGTCGGGACGGACGAACCGCACTTTGACCTGACTCCCGCGACGGAAAAGGCCTTGGCCTGGCTGGAAGGTCTGACCGAGCGCGCCTTTGTCGGTACGGAATCCCGCTTGCTGACTCTGTTCGAGCTGCTGCGGCAGATGAGTGAAGGGAGCCAGACTGACCCACAAGTACGCATCGCCGAACTGCAAAAACGCCGCAACGATATCGACGCGGAGATCGCCCGCATTCTGGCGGGTGATATTCCGCTTCTGGACGATACCGGTCTGAAGGATCGCTTTCAACAGTTTTTGCAGCTGGCTCGGGAGCTGCTGACCGACTTTCGCGAGGTGGAGCACAATTTTCGCACGCTTGACCGACGGGTGCGCGAACGCATTGCCCTTTGGGAGGGAGCAAAAGGGGCACTGCTCGAAGAGATCATGGGCGAGCGCGATGCCATCGCCGATTCAGATCAGGGGAAGAGCTTTCGCTCCTTCTGGGATTTTCTGATGTCCCAGTCCCGTCAGGAAGAATTGACCCACCTGTTGGAACAGGTTTTGTCCCTTCCGCCGATCCAGTCCATGCATCCCGAAACTCGTCTGCAGCGCGTACATTACGACTGGCTGGAAGCAGGTGAACACACCCAGCGGACGGTGGCGAAGCTTTCCGAGCAGCTGCGGCGATTTCTCGATGATCAGGCCTGGCTGGAGAACCGCCGCATCATGGACATCCTGCACAGCGTCGAAAACCATGCGCTGGCGTTGCGCGAGGAGTTTCCATCGGGGGATTTCATGCGTTTGGCCGAGACCTCCGCAACGGTTGAACTTCCCCTGGAGCGACCTCTCTATCGGCCGCCGCTCAAGCCCCTCATTGACGAGATGGCGTTGGACGAAGGGGATGCGGATGTGGATACGGCGGCTCTCTATGCCCAAGTGGTGGTTGACCGGGCCGAGTTGACCCGGAATATTCGGCAGGAACTCCAGGGGCGCAGCCAGATCAGCCTCGCAGAAGTGGTGACTCGCCATCCGTTGCGTCACGGTTTGGCCGAACTGGTTGCCTATCTGCAGCTGGCCGGAGAATGGCCCAAAACGGCCGTGGACGATGAGGTGCAGGAACAGGTGAGCTGGCAGCTGGAAACTGGCGTCATGCGCCAGGCGACCTTGCCGCGTATTATTTTGCTGAGGGACCGATGATGATTGTCGCCGATACCAACCCCAGCCATTCGACTAAGCCGACCCACGAACTCTCGTCCGTGGTGGTGCCTCTGCTCAAGGGGGTGCTCTATCAGGAGGATAACCCGGGATTGTGGGGCTCGCTGCTGAATTTGCAAGCGAGCGTTCGGGATTACGTCGCGGTTCTTGGTCTGGATCTGATGCTCGACGAGGCGGAAGGCTACGCTTTTTTACGTTCCCGGCAGGATGAGGACAGTCAGGCTGTCATGCCGCGCCTGGTTGCCCGGCGGCAGCTCTCCTATCAGGTCAGTTTGCTGCTTGCGCTCTTGCGGAAAAAATTGGCCGAGTTCGACGCTGGTGGCGGCGATACGCGTCTGATTCTTTCCCGGGATGAAGTGGTGGAATTGATCCGGATTTTTCTACCGGCGGGCAGCAACGAGGTGAAACTCATCGATCAGGTCGATGCTACCTTGAACAGGATTGCCGAGCTCGGCTTTATCCGCCGCTTGCGTGGGCAGGGGCAGATGATTGAGGTGCGGCGCATTATTAAGGCGTTTGTCGATGCGCAGTGGCTCGCCGATTTTGACCAACGATTGGCGGAATATCGACAGCAGCTTGCGCAACCGCTGGAGGGGATGGATGGCTGAAGCGCTCGAATTGGAATTCATGGCAGATGACCGGCTGGCCGGTTTTCGCCTGCAACGACTCGAGGTTTTTAACTGGGGAACCTTTGACGGGAGGGTCTGGACTCTGCGTCTAGGCGGAAAAAACGGTCTTCTCACCGGGGATATCGGTTCCGGAAAATCGACCTTGGTCGACGCCGTCACCACCCTGCTGGTGCCGAGTCATCGAGTTGCCTACAACAAGGCGGCCGGGGCCGACAGCCGCGAACGTTCGCTTAAGTCCTATGTGCTCGGGTTTTACAAGTCGGAGCGGCAGGAAACCCTGGGCAGCGCCAAGCCGGTCGCACTGCGCGACTTCAACAGTTATTCGGTGATCCTCGGCGTTTTCCATAACGCTGGCTACAACAAGACAGTCACCTTGGCGCAGGTCTTCTGGATGAAAGAGGCCAATACGCAACCGGCTCGTCTGTATGCGGTCTGTGAACGCGATCTGTCCATTTCGGCAGATTTTTCCGGATTCGGCAGCGAGATGGTCGGTCTTCGCAAACAGCTGCGGTCAGGTGGTGTCGAGTTGTTCGACAGCTTTCCGCCCTACGGTTCCTGGTTCCGCCGTCGTTTCGGCATTGATAACGAACAGGCGTTGGATCTATTCCACCAGACCGTGTCGCTCAAGTCGGTCGGCAACCTGACCGACTTCGTGCGCAGCCACATGCTTGAGCCCTTTGATGTCGCGCCACGTATCTCCGCCCTGATCGGCCACTTCGAGGATCTCAACCGAGCTCACGAGGCGGTTCTCAAGGCCAAACGCCAGGTGGAGATGCTTACGCCTCTGGTGGCCGATTGCGAGCGACATCGGGAGTTGGCGCAGACGGCGGATAATCTGCGAGCTTGCCGTGATGCCCTGCGGCCATGGTTCGCCACCCTGAAACTCGATCTCCTGGAGAAACGACTCACCTCGCTGAATGAAGAGTTGACCCGGCATCAAGTCGCCACCCTGCGGCTGGAGGAGCAGCGTCGTGCCCAGCAGGGGCAGGAGCGTGAACTGCGCCGTACCATCGCGGAAAATGGTGGTGACCGTATTGAAAGCATCGGTCAGGAGATTCTTCAAAAACAGGATGAACTGGAACGTAGGAAGCTGAAAGCATCCCGCTATGAGAAGCTGGTACGCGCCTTGGGGCAATCCCCCGCCGCGACTGGAGAAGAATTTCTGCGTCAACGGTCTGAAGCCGCCAAGTGGCGCGAAACGACAGAAGAAACCGAAGTTCGTACACAGAACGATCTCAATGAGGCAGGCGTCTTGTTCAAACAGGGAAAGGATGAATACGATCAGCTGCAAACTGAAATCACGGGGTTGAAAGCCCGGGTTAGCAATATCGACGAAAAACAGATTGCCATGCGGCGTTCCCTCTGTCAGGCGCTTGCTCTTTCCGAAGAGGAAATGCCGTTTGCCGGTGAATTGCTGCAGGTGCGCGAGGACGAGCGTGACTGGGAAGGCGCCATCGAAAGGCTGCTTCACGGCTTTGGCTTGTCTCTGCTGGTTCCGGATCGGCATTACGCCAAGGTGGCGCAGTGGGTTGACCAAACCCACCTGCGGGGGAGGCTGGTTTATTTCCGGGTGCGGGAAGGGGTGCGGGGCGAGTTGCCATTGCTCCATCCCGACTCACTGGTGCGCAAGCTGCAAGTCAAGCCCGATTCGCCCTTTTATGACTGGATCGAACGGGAGGTGGCCCACCGTTTTGATCTGGCCTGCTGTGAGAACCAGGATCAATTTCGCCGCGAGACCCGTGCCATTACCAGGGCCGGACAGATCAAAGCTCCCGGGGAGCGGCATGAAAAGGATGACCGGCATCGAATAGATGATCGCCGGCGTTATGTCCTTGGTTGGAGCAACGTCGAAAAAATCGCTGCGTTGGAAAAAGTCGCCAAGCGGCAGGAAATACATCTTGCCGACCTTGCCGATCGCATCAGCACGCTGCAGAAGGAACAGACCGCCTCCAAGGAGCGCCTCTCGGTCCTCTCGAAGCTGGGTGAGTATACCGACTTTCGTGATCTCGACTGGAAACCCGTGGCGGTTGTCATTGCCAGGTTGGAAGCCGAGAAACGTGAGCTGGAAGCGGCCTCCGATCTGCTCAAGACTCTGACGTCACAATTGGCCGCGCTCGAAGGGGAGTTGAAAGAAACGGAGATTCAGCTTGATGGACGGAAAGATAAACGTTCGAAAACCGAACAAAAAATCAGTGCTGCGCAAGAGCTGCAGCAACAAGCCCAAGCTCTTTTAGCTGAAATAACAGAAGATATTGTTCAGAGATTTGACCTACTGGAAGCGATGCGTGAGGAGGCGCTTGGTGGTCAAATGCTGACAGTCGAATCTTGCGACAATCGCGAGCGCGACATGCGTGACTGGCTGCAGGCCAGGATCGACGCTGAAGATTCGAAGATCAAGCGCCTGTCCGAAAAGATCGTTAAGGCCATGACTGAATATAAAGGGATGTGGAAGCTGGAGACAGGAGATGTCGATGCCAACCTGGCTGCCGCTTCCGAATACAGATCCATGCTGGATCAACTGCAGGCCGATGACTTGCCCCGGTTTGAAGGACGTTTCAAGGAACTCCTGAACGAGAACACCATCCGAGAGGTGGCGAATTTTCAATCCCAGCTGGCACGCGAACGGGAAACCATCAAGGAGCGCATCGCCCGGATCAACGAATCGCTCACCCAGATTGATTACAACCCGGGCCGTTATATCAGTCTCGAAGCACAGATGAATCTCGACGCCGACATCCGTGATTTCCAGACCGAGTTGCGTACCTGTACCGAAGGTGCGCTCACCGGCTCGGAGGATGTGCAGTATTCGGAGGCAAAATTCCTCCTGGTGAAGCGAATCATTGAGCGGTTCCGGGGACGGGATGAACACTCGGATATGGATCGGCGCTGGACGGCCAAGGTGACCGATGTGCGCAACTGGTTCGTATTCGCCGCCAGTGAACGCTGGCGTGAGGACAACGCCGAGCATGAGCATTATGCGGATTCGGGTGGTAAATCGGGTGGCCAGAAGGAGAAGCTCGCCTACACCGTCCTGGCCGCCAGCCTAGGAGTTTGTCGGACTTTTCGTCCGCATCATGTTAAAATCGCCGCGCTTTGAAATTATCAGGAAAGGCGACATTTGTTATGAGTAACAGGTTCCGTCAGGTGGATCGGGAGACACTCTTCCTGCTGCCACCATCCATGGATGATTGGTTGCCAAAAGAACATCTGGCCCGTTTCATCGTCGAGATCGTTGCGCAGCTTGACCTTACCGCAATCAAGGCTGCTTATGCCGGTCGTGGCTCCAAGGCCCACCATCCGGAGACGTTGCTGGCCTTGTTGTTCTATGGCTATGCCACTGGTGTCTTCTCCAGCCGCAAGCTGGAACGGGCGACTTACGACTCGGTGGCTTTTCGCTACATTGCTGCCAATGACCATCCTGACCACGATACAATCGCCACCTTTCGCAAGCGCTTTTTGCCCGAGTTGACTCCGCTCTTCGTCCAGATTCTGCTCATCGCCCGGGAAATGGGCTTTTTGAAGTTGGGCAAAGTCAGCCTCGACGGAACCAAGATCAAGGCCAACGCGTCCAAACACCGGGCTTTGAGCTGGAAGCATGCCTGTAAGCTCGAAGCCCAACTCAAGGCCGAGGTCGAAGAACTGCTACGCCATGCCGAAGAAGCTGATCGCTCCGATCTGCCCGACGGTCTGGATATCCCCGCCGAACTGGCTCGCCGCGAAGAGCGACTGACGGCCATTGCCCAAGCGAAAGCTGAGATCGAGC
>NZ_JIAK01000008.1:0-160000 GCF_000620765.1 Desulfovermiculus halophilus DSM 18834 | reverse complement strand
GCCGGACCTGGAATCCTGGCCCACAAGCTCCCGGGTTAGGGCCACCACCTGCTCCAGGTACTTTCTATAGTCCAGGGCCTGTTGCCTGCGCTCCCGGATCAAGGCGTCCAGGCGCTCGGACATCTTCTGGTAGTACTTGGGGTTGACCGGCATCTCGTCGATGATCAGCCGCCGGACATTGTTCTCAATGGTCTCAGCCATGGTCTCCGGCTTGTTCTGAATCCCTTGGGGCAGAGATTTGACCGCATCCTGGCCCCGCCGGACAATGAGATCCACCAGGGTCATGTCGTCAAAGGCGGAGAGCTTCTGGCTCTCCTCGGCCCGGATATAGGTATCCAGCAGGTGGCGCATGGCCGGTTCATAAGCCTTCATGTCCACATAGTCCCCGCTGGCCACCTTGACCTCCCCTCGGACCTGTTCAAAGTGTTCCACCTCGGATTTTATTTCCTGGGCCTCGGCCTGGCTGTACCCGGCCTGGTGCATCTCGTTGGCCACCTCGGCGTAGGCCCGAAGCAGACTGCTGACCAGCTTGTACAGCTCCACCCGTTTTGGCTCGTTGTCTTTCAGGGTCTTGGTATCTGTGCTGTCCGGGCCGCAGAAATAGCGGATATAGGCCTGGGTGTCCCGGGGCGGTTCCACCGGCTCGCACAAGGCCTTGATCGACTCCCGGGTCTGTTCCAGCTTCTCCTTGGCCTTGCTCAGACGGTCCTCCAAAAGGCCCTGTACATCCTCGGGATCGTAGCCGTCAAAGGCCCCGCCGGTATAGTCCTGCAAGGATTTCTCCAGGGACTGGAAGAGATCCTTGTAGTCGATGATGTAGCCGAACTCCTTGTCTTCCCCGTCCAGGCGGTTGACCCGGCAGATGGCCTGAAACAGGCCGTGGTCCCGCATCTGCTTGTCGATATACAGATAGGTGGCCGGAGGGGCGTCAAAACCGGTCAGCAGCTTGTCCACCACAATGAGCAGCTTGAGCTGTCCCGGCTCGTTGATGAACCGCTTTTTGACCTCCTGCTCAAAGGTTTCCACCTTTTTCACCGCTGTCTCTTCCGGCTCGTCAAAATGCTCGACCAGCATCCGACGGTAGATCTGGTACTGGTGCAGCTTCTCGGTTTCCCCCTCACCGGTGGTCTCTTTCTTGATGCTCTCGGTGGAGGGGACGTAGGAGGTGACAATGGCGCACGTGCCCTTCAGCTCAGTCTGCTGGAACAGCTCGTAGAAGCGGCAGGCGGAGTAGATGCTCCCGGCCACCAGCATGGCGTTTCCCCGTCCGCTCTTTAGCCGGTCCCGGATGGCCATGTCCCACAGGATATCCGAGACGATCTTTTCCAGGCGGTCCTTGGAGCTGAGCACCTTTTGCAGAGTCCCCCAGCGCTGCTTGAGCTGGGCCTTGGCAAAGTCGCTCAAGCCCTGGGTCTTCAGCTCAAACCACTTGTCGATCTTGTCCTGGGAAGTGATGTGCTGATCGATGTCCCGGGCCTCATAGCGCAGGTCCAGGACCACCCCGTCCTGCACCGCCTGATCGTACTTGTAGGTATGGATGTAGGGGCCAAAGACCTCGATGCTCTTGCGCTTGTCTTTTTTCAGCAGCGGGGTCCCGGTGAAACCAATGAGCACCGCCCCGGGCAGCATGCTCTTCATGGCCTCGTGCAGCTTGCCGGACTGGGTCCGGTGGCACTCGTCCACAAAGACAAAGATCTGGCCCTTGGGATGGAAGTTTTTGGGCAGCCTGCCCTGAAGATCCTGAAGGAAGGAGTCCACATCCCCCTCTTCCGAGGCCCCGAACTTGTGAATCAGGGAGCTGATCAGCCACTCCTGGCTGTCGTTCAACACGCTGATCAGATCCGCCCCGCTTTTGGTCCGGTAGATGTGCTCATTGACGCCTGTGAACACCTTCTCCATCTGCTCATCCAGCTCGGTCCGGTCGGTGATGATCAATACCCGGGCATCCTGGACGTTTTCCCGTATCCACTTGGCCAGCCAGACCATGGTCAGGGATTTGCCGCTGCCCTGGGTGTGCCAGATGATTCCGCCCTGCCGACGACGGACAAAATCCTGGGCCGCCTTGACTCCAAAGTACTGATTGTGGCGGCAGGTCTTCTTGTACCCGGCATCAAAGACCATAAAGTCGTGGATAATCTCCAGAAAGCGCTCCGGGCGGCAGAGCTGAAAAAGTCCCCGCTCCAGAGGGTCGCTCAGCTCCGACTCCTCCCGCCACTCCAGCCAATACTTCTCCGGGGTCTGGATCACCCCGTAGCGCAACCCCTCGGTGGGATTGCCGGCCATGACCAGCTGCACGGTGGCGAAGAAGGGGCGGATGAAGTTTTTGTCCTGGTTGTCCAGGTTCTGGCGAATGCCCTCAGTGACCGAGACAGTGGACCGCTTCAGTTCCAGCACCCCCAGGGCCAGGCCGTTGACAAAGAGGACAATGTCCGGGCGCTTGGTGTGCTCCTCAGTGACGGTTACCTCCTCGGCCACAGCAAAGTCGTTGTTCAAGGGCTGATGCCAGTCGATGAGCCAGACGGTGATGGTCTGCTCTCCCAGCTCCGGTCTGACCCTCACCCCATAGCGCAGCAGGCCGTAGACTTCCTGGTTGGCCTGGTACAGGGTCTTGCTCCCGCTGATGGCCCGGGCCTGATCCACCTCCCTCAGGACTTTGGTGATAATCTTGTCGCTATGGCCCTGGTTCTTAAGCCAGGCCCAAAGCAAATCCTCCTGCACGTTCTTGTTGGGCCGGTCCTTCCAGTTGCCCAGATAACGATAGCCCAGGTAGTTTTCAAAAAAGCGGAGCACCTGCTGCTGGGTATGGATTTCGCGTTGGCCGACCTTATTCATCAGGTTCCTCCAGGATCTTCCAATAGCCCCCTTTTGCCGGTCCGACCCGTACCACTTTGCCGGCTTTGCGCAGCCTGGCCAGATTCTTTTCTATTGTCCGGGAACTTTTGCCAAGCATATCAGCCATTTCTGGTATCGTGGTCCGGGGCTCTTGCCGTATAATATCAAGCAATTCTCCCGAACTTTTCCCCGAACTTTTCCCCGAACTTTTCCCCGAACTTTTCTGGGCTGTCTCCTGGGGAGGCACTCTGGTATCCGCTGGTGGTTGATACTGCGAAGAAACACTCTGCTGGTAGGACACTGAGAAGGGAAACTCGACCCAGATTTCTCCAGATTCAATCTGAATGGAAGGTTCCGGGGTTCCCGATTGCTGACAGGCCTCAAAAACACGATGGATGCCCCGGCCCCACGCCTCGATTTCCCCGGCCCAGAAAAAGGCATTGGCCACTTCAGGATTGAATGGCCGCGAAGGGTGCTGCCCTAAAAGCTTTTCCCGGGACCAGCCTTCAGGCAGCTCACCCGGATTCCATACCAGCAGCTTATCAGGGTATACCCGGATCTGTATGGGGCTGGCTACGGCATAATCCCGGTGCACAACAGCGTTTAACAAGCTCTCCCGCAATGCGCTTTCTGGAACTGGGTAGCTCTCCACCCTTTGAATGCCTTCGTAATGAATACCCGCCTTGAGGTACTTGGTGAGCAGTAGATCAATGCTCTGATCCACTTGCGCAAAAAGGTTGCCGTGGATTTCATCGTGATAGCGCAGGTCGCTTTCTCCGGCAAAATACCCGATCTTGATATAGGCCCCTGTAATGAATCGTTCAGGGTCTTGGTGGAAAAGCAAAATGGCTGCCCGCTTAAGATAGGAATGCTCCAGCAAGCGCAGCTTGTCGATCAACCCGTGATCATCCTCAGCCAGAGCCTCAGCACTGAGTCGTCTGCTGCGTTGTGCTCTCTGGCGAAAACGTTGCAGGGCCATTGGGTCTAAGTCCTGAATCGCCCCTCCGGGCAGAGGAACACTATCCCAGGTCCGACCGTGTCTGCCCAGCAAAAAGCGATCCAGAGCTGCGCCTTTGAGCACCTGGTTGGTGCTCCCGCTGCGATAGAAGTACTCCCCCTTGTAGCTGACCGGGTTGGGATGGGGATCGACATGGATCTCCAGGTACTCCTGTCCATCTTCATAATGGAGGTTTACGTCTACCAAAATTCCCAGAAGATCCCTTACTTTATTGGGAATTTCCTCCAGCAGGCGCTGGGCATTGGATATTCCCACGACATTTCCGTCATCGCCACGGCCAATGACCAGAATGCCCCCTTCAGCGTTGGCCAAGCCACATATCCATTTCAGATACTCGTCCCGCCAACTTTGCTTCCATTCGATATGCTGCGACTCGCTCACTGTTCCGCCTCGGTGGCTTGTGCTTCAACCAACCGGGTCCGCCCGGTCAAAAGCTCCTGCATCATGCCCTGCTTGATCTGCTTGGTCTTGTCCCGGCGGCGTTCCAGGGCCTCGATCTCGGCGTCCATGTCGGAGAGGACGGTGGCGATGGCGGTTTGTTCTTCTGGATCAGCTGGCAATGCTATCTGATAGTTTAGAATATCATTTTTGCTAAGATTACCTTGAGCACCACCTTTTGCTTCTCCTGTCATCGCTATTAAAAATGATGTGTTCTTCAAAAGCTGATATAAAAATTCTTTTGAAACAGAATGTGATACAATTAATCCTACACGCTGATTTAACAAACAATCGTTGTAATTTACTCTACATACGCGACCAACATTCCCTGTCATGGAGATTAGTAGATCTCCGATCTTTAATCGCTGATGGGATCGCAAGTCTCTAGGAAGCTCATTAATCATACTACATTCTGATAAATCCATTCTACCATCTTGAACATTCGCTATTGTAATGATTGAATATATTCCTGAATCAGTATACGTAGCACTCTTGAAAGCATATCCATTGAAGACTTCAGCAACATCTCCAAGCCTCTTCATCTCCCACTCCCCCTCAAATCCCGGCAACCGGGTCTCCCCGGTCAGGAGTTGCTGCATGGTGGCCTGTTTGATGTCCCGTTTTTTGGCGATCAGCCGGTCCAGGGCGTCGATCAGCGCGTCCACGTCGGAGAGGGCGGTGGCTATGGCGCGTTGTTCTTCTATCATGGAGGGAAGAGCAATCTGGAATCCAGCTACACGGCACAGAGCTAACTTTGGTTGAGCCCCAACAGTACAAATTGATTCAATTGCCCTTTGTATTGGTTCCGACATCAACCAATACATTAAGTATTTTCGATCACAATTAATATTGGTGATGCGGTCTGCATTCTCGGTTAGATTTGCGCCATCAAGGTAACTTGGAATTTCCCCCACAATTCCGATAGTTCCAGCTACACTTATAAAAATATCCGATTGGTAAATACGATAATTCCTGATTGTATGAAACGCCTCATCTGGAACATATTTTATGTCTGAACTCTTAACTCCCCCGGGACGCATATCGGCTACGCGAATGTAAGGATGATGAGTTGCTGATTCAGTAAGTGTATGCCCATTTGGAAGTCGTTTTCCACCTTTTACTATAGCCAAATCGGCCACAGCATGTTGATTCCAATCTTCAGGAATAACGCCCACCTCTGTTCGCTTATACCCGGGCGGCACGTCGCTCTGGTTGGCATCCGCCGGCACCACCTGATAGCCCCGCTCGGAATCTCGCACAGCGTTCTGTTCCTTGGTCTCGCTACGCTCAGCCATCAACCCGCACCCCCATCCTCTCCAAATGCCCAGCCACCTTCTGACTCAGCTTCTCCACCTCGCCCTCAATACTCGGCAATGGCTGCGCATAACGCTCATCCAGCTCCTTGACCCGACCAGCCAGGGTGTTGGTCAACCGCTGCACCTCGCCCTGTATGGCCTTCCGGATACTGGCCAGCCACTTGTCATCCACCACCAGGGCCTTGATTTCATCCTCACTGAGTGAACCGTAATGAACCAGGACCCTGGCATCCAGATCAACCTGGGCGTCCTTGACCGCCTTCTTGGCGCTGGCCTCGGCCTCCAGCAGCTTCTGGCACTTTTTGAGGGCGGCGATCTCGTCCTCGGCCTCCGGCTGGCCTTTGAGAGCTTTGAGCCGTTTAGGGATCTCGGTCTTGGTCACATTGCCCTTGTCGTTCTTGACCTCGCTGAGCAGATCCTCTTCCCCGCTGTGCTCCTCCAGAAACTCCTCCAGCTCCCGGGCAGCGCTCTCCTGCGCGGCTTGCAGCTCCTCTATCCGGGCCTGGTCCTTAGCAAAGTACCGGGCCACGATCAGCCGCGGGGGGACAAGGTCCATCTTGTACTTCTTGCGCTTCACGGTCAGGTCCGGGCTCTCCTTAATCTTGCGCTCCTTGTCCTCAATCACACCCCGGGGCCGGGCCGCCTCTTGCCAGCCATCGGCGGCAATGAGGTACACATCGTCCTGCATGGTCTCGTGCCAGTAGTCCATAAGCCGCTGGTACAGGTCGTAGCGATCCAGGAGGTCCACCTGGGCAAAACGCTCCAAAAGGTCTGTGGACAGGGTGTGGATGACCTCCTTGGGTTTGACCTCTGGCTCCAGGGCCATGAGATACGAGCGGTGGGCCTGCTCCCAGCCCTGGATGATGGCGGATATGCGCTCGGTGTAGGCCTGGAAGGATTGGTGGTTGAGGATGGTGGACTTCACCTCCGGGGTATCCACTCGGGGTTCACTGTATCCGGGCCTGCCATTGGAGGTGAACAGGGCCTCCCGCAGCCCGGGCAGGACCGACCAGTAGGCCTCCAATTCCCCGATATCCTGGTCCGGGATGCCGCCGTTTAAGTGCGCGTCCAGGTCGTGTTTGTCTTCGGGCTCGCTGGAATCGATGTACCGGGGGATGTTCAGGTTGTAATCATTGGCCGGATCGGCGATCTCGCTGATGGGCACCAGACGGGAGTAGCCGGAAACCTCCCGCTGGGAGTTGAAGGTGTCCACGATCTTGTGGATATCCTGGGACCGCAAGCGGTTCTTGTTTCCATCCTTTATATAGCCCTTGCTGGCGTCAATCATGAAGATGGCCTGCCGGGAGTGGGCCTGCTCCTTGTCGATGACCACAATGCAGGCCGGGATGCCCGTGCCGTAGAACAGGTTGGCAGGCAGGCCAATGATTCCCTTGATCAACCCCCGAGTGATCAGGTTGCGCCGGATGTCGGCCTCCTTATGCCCCCGAAACAGTACTCCGTGGGGCAGGATGATGGCCCCCTTGCCCTTGCTTTTAAGGGAAGAGACCAGGTGCAGAAGAAAGGCGTAGTCTCCGTTCTTGGCCGGAGGGATACCGTAGGCGAAACGGCCGAACTGATCATGGGCCGGGTCCAGCCCGTTGGTCCAGGACTTGGCGGAAAACGGCGGATTGGCCACGGCAAAGTCAAAGGTCTTCAGGCTCCCGTTTTGGTTGGTGAAATAAGGCGCGGCCAGGGTGTTTCCCTTCCACAGTTCAGCGGTCGGGTAGTCGTGCAGGATCATATTCATCTTGGCCAAAGCCCAGGTGGCGTTGTCGTTTTCCTGACCAAACAGGCTCGCCCCCCGAGGCGCCTCGTCAGCCGCCTTTAAAAGCAGGGAGCCGGAGCCGCAGGTGGGATCGTAGATGGTCTGGTCCTGGCTTGTGTTTGGCCCGACTCCGACCACCTTGGCCATAATCTGGGAGACCTCAGCAGGGGTGTAGAACTGCCCCTTGCTCTTGCCCGACTCGGTGGCGAAGTGGCGCATCAGGTATTCGTAGGCATCGCCCAGCAGGTCGTCCCCGTCCGCCCGGTTGGCCCGAAAGTCCAGACCGTCGAATATGGTCACCAGCTTGGACAGCCGATCCTGCATCTCCTTGCCGGTGCCCAGCTTGCTCTCGTCATTAAAGTCCGCCTGGTCGATGACGCCCTTGAGATCGTTCTCCTCAGCCAGACGGCCGATGATCTTGTTGATCTTGTCCCCAATCTCCTTGTCCCCTTTCAGGGCCACCATGTCCTGGAAGCTGCCTCCTTCCGGGACCTCGATCAGCGAATCCTGCTTGTCCGAGACGTACTTCATGAAAAGCAGAGTCAGGACATAATCTTTGTATTGAGAGGCATCCATGCCTCCGCGCAGCTCATCGCAGCTTTGCCACAGGGAGCTGTAGAGCTGTGATTTTTTCAGGGCCATATGCGAACACCTCTTGACGAGTCCAAGGTTGCGAATCAGTTGAGCATGCTTTGCCGGGGCAAGCCCGTTTGCGTGCCGTATTCTGATTGGGATACAGGACACTTAAGGGAGTGGTCAACAACAGGGGGTATACCTGGCGGGCAAACGAGTGCCTGCGGACATGCATACCATCACTACAAAGAAAGATAAGACCCACAGGCCGTTTTCGTCGTTTGACTATTGACCGGCCCCGAGCATTAAATGCATTGCAACCACGCGAAACACGTGACAATCCAGTGCAACGCCCTTCTATCATTGGTCGCTCATTTCCTGGACGAAGCACCTGGATTCCCGCTTGCGCGGGAATGACGGGAAATAAGCCGAAGCTTCGTTGCAGTGCTATTTGGACAGCATTTTTTCAGGGGCCTGGATACCTCCTGGGTCTCAGTTGACAACCCGCAAATTGTCCTTATCATTTCCTGATGATGCTTATTTAGGTTACATCCTGCTCCCGGCCTGGAGCCGGAAAGCAGCTCTGACGATCACGACCAACACACAGGAGGTTCACATGGCAGATGGATCACGGGAAGAGCGGCGCGGCAAGGTCATCGAGGTCTTGAACAAGGCCCGGGAAATGGAGCTGCACGCCATTTATCAGTACATGAATCAGCACTACGGCCTGGACGACATGGACTACGGCGAACTGGCCAAGAACATCAAGCTGGTGGCTATTGACGAAATGCGCCATGCCGAGATGTTCGCCGAGCGGATCAAGGAGCTGGGCGGAGAGCCGGTGGCCTCTTCCTCCCAGAAGGTCCAGCAAGGCCAGGAAGTGGACAAGATCTTTGCCCACGATTCCAAGCTGGAGGACGACACCATCGATGCCTACAACCAGTTCCTTCAGGTCTGTCGGGACAATGGGGACAGCATTACCGCCAAGCTCTTTGAGCAGATCATCGACGAAGAGCAGGAGCACTTGAACTACTTTGACGACGTGGGCGACCACATCAAGGACCTGGGATCAACCTACCTGGCCCGCATAGCCGGGACACCGGCCAGCACCGGCGGCTTTGCCAAAGGCTTTACCGTGGCTGAAGGCGGCGGGGAATAAGGACGCACGTGATCTGCCCTCTGCCCTGGGATTCAGGGTAGAGGGAGCATACACACTCCCTGCCCTCCCGGCAAAACGCCTCTCCAATCCCCTCCCAGCCTGCGGAAAACAGGGTACAGAATCTAGCACCATGTCATTCATCATCTGTCGCAATGCAAGAAACACCCCCCAGCCCCCTCAAGGGCTGAGCTTTACCCACACTTGACACCGTGGGATAAGGTATTTGTCATCGTTCAACCACCCCTTTATCCCCCTGCACTCACTTGTGATTTACCAGTGATCAGCTATGTGTCATGCACTTTTTCAAGTGAGTGCAGGGAGGGGACCCTTAACCGTCTGATCTTGCCTTAAATCTGCGATTACGGTTTTCGATAATCCATACACTTGCGGATAGAAAACGTACAGACAGCCGCGATTTTCTTAACTCCCCTCCTTTGCAAGGAGGGGCAGGGGTGGTTGGGATGGTGAATCTGACACCTCATTTTTTCAGCATGTTATAACCCCACGGTGTCAAGTGTGTGCCATGCACAGCCCTCAAGGGAGGACGAAGAGGGAGCGACAGATTAAGAGTGATTTTTCACTAGGTCGAAGAGCCGGTCCTGAGCCGGATCACTCCCAGATGGCGTAGAAGTGATGCACAGGCCCGTGTCCGCGGCCCAGCCTGTAGCTTGCCCCGGCCTGGATGGCCCGGGTGATGTACTCCTTGCCCTTGCCCACCGCCTCTTCCATCTCCATCCCCCTGGCCAGAAAAGCGGCAACAGCCGATGACAGGGTGCATCCGGTCCCATGGTTGTTGATCGTGGACACATGCTCGGCATGCAAAGGAAGGCATCGATCCCCCTCCCGGAGATAGAGAAGGTCCACGCTGGCCGAATCCTGGAGATGGCCGCCCTTGAGCAGCACGGCTTTGCTGCCGAAAGCGCACAGGTCCCGTACCGCCCGCTGCATGGACGTAAAGTCCGGGATCTTCCGCTCCAGAATGGCTTCGGCCTCTGGAAGATTGGGGGTGATCAGATCAGCCAGAGGCATCAACTCCCGGCACATGACCTCAATGGCCCGGTCTTCCAGCAGCTTGTCCCCGCTTTGGGCCACCATAACCGGATCGAGGACAACCCGGGGCGCTTTGGCCTGGGCCAGGACCTGGCTCACAGTCCAGATAATGTCAGTTGAAAAGAGCATCCCGATCTTGACCGCATCAGTGCCTATATCACTGAGGACCGCGTCCATCTGAGCCTGAACAAAGGAGGCCGGCACCTGCTGAATTCCCGTGACTCCCTGTGTGTTCTGGGCCGTGAGGGCGGTGACCGCGGTTGTTCCATAGCAGTCCAACGCGGAAAAGGTCTTCAGGTCCGCCTGGATCCCGGCCCCTCCCCCGCTGTCCGATCCCGCAACGCTCAGGACCCGGCGGTAGGTGCGCAAACTGTTCTCGGCAGTGGGCATGGCACTCTCCATGAGGTAGAAATGAGGACGAAAGCCGCAATGTACGCGGCTTTCATCGGACACCGCGAAAATGATTCCAGCCTGTGCTCGTTATCGGACGCACCCTCCCCGAGGCATCCACCAGTTCCGGCTCCCCGCCTGCGGTCATTTCGCCGATCACGGCCAAGGATGGACGAAACCTCTCTGCGTACTCCCTTTGCACCGCATCCAGCTTTTCAGGCCGGACAGTGAACAACAGGACATAGTCCTCGCCTCCGGCCAGGGCCCACTCCAGGGGATCGAACCCAAACCGGGAGCAGAACCAGGTCAACTCCTGGGAAAGGGGCATATCCGCGGCATATACTCTTGCCCCGGTCCCGCTGGCGGTGCAGATATGCTGCAGATCAGAGCTCACCCCATCGCTGACATCGATAGCCGCCCCCAAGGCCCGGGACGAAGCCAGGAAACGGCCCTCTTCCAGGCAGGGCCACGGGGCGATATGGGCCTGATACAGGGGTTCGAATTCCTCTGGAATGGGCTCGAGGCCGCTGGTTATGAGGTGCAGGCCGGCCCGGCTGTCTCCCAGGGGGCCGGTGCAGCAGATCAAATCCCCGGGTTGGGCCCGGTCCCGGCAGAGGATCTCCTCTTCGGCCACCTCCCCGGTCAGAGCCACATTGATGACCAGCCCCTGGGTGGAGCTGGTGGTGTCTCCCCCCAGAATATTCACCCCGAAACGGACGCAGATATCGTGCATCCCCCGGTACAGCTCATCCAGATAGTCCATGGAGCAGTCCTTGGGTATGGCCAGGCTGATAAAGGCTTCCCCCGCGCTCCCGCCCATGGCCGCGATATCGCTCATATTCACGGCCACGGACTTCCAGCCCAGGGAAAACGGGCTGGCCGCGGTCCGGATGAAATGCACCCCCTCCACCAGCATATCCGTGGTCATCAAGGCCAGCTTGCTCCCGTCAGTCCAATACGCGGCCGCATCGTCGCCGATTGCCGTATGCACCCGGTCCGAGCGGACAAGACATTGCCCGCTGATCCGCTGGATGAATCCGAACTCTCCGACATCAGCAAGACTGGGCATAGGCTCTCCCGGATGCATTGTGTCCGCAGGGCTTCCTGAACCCAAAGCAGGGGGCATGAAAAAAGCCGCTTCCAGAGGGAAGCGGCCTGACATGGTGCACTGACGGTGATCGTATCTCCCTGCGCCGGAACGACCCGGATCAGGTTCAACGGGTATCATCTCAGGCGTTTCCGCCACCCCGGAACGTGTCGTTTTGCGCACAAGCCTAATTGCAGATCCCCGGTTTGTAAACCTCATGGCGGCGAGGACTTCTGCGGGCGGTATGGTTGACAGACGCAGTGTGGGTCCTATGTTTCATGGACAGAACTCAAAAAACACATCAATGGAGGTCAGCAGTATGCGGATTCTCAATCTTTATTACACCGCCACCAGCAACACAACCAAGGTCGCGGAACAAATCGCCTCCACCCTCACCCAGCTGGGGCACACGGTAGATACAGTCAAAGCCACGGCCGACGCTGATATCGATATCCTGGACTACGATTTCGTCTTTGCCGGATCCGGGGTGTATGCCTGGCTTCCGGGCAAGCCGATGCAGGACCTGTTCACCAAGCTGCGCAAGGGCTATGCTCAGGCCGGGGAGATCAAACCAGCCTCCCCCAAGCGGGTGGAGAAAAAGGCTGTTGTCTACTGCACCTACGGCGGTGTGCACACCGGCATACGTGAAGCCGTCCCGGCGGTGAAGTACATGGGGCAGCTCTTCGACCATCTCGGGTTTATGATCCTGGACGAATGGTACTTTGTGGGCGAATACCACCCGGAGAATATGCGCCAGATGTCTGAACAGGGCCGCCTGGGGGACATCCGGGGCCGGCCGGACGAGCGCGACCTGCGGGAAGTGGATCAGAAGGTTCGAGGAATCATGCTGACTGCCGGGAACGGATGATCCGGCAGCAGGAGCGCGTCCCGGCACTCACTTGCAGGCCAAAATTTCAAGCATACCTTGATCATTCATACGCCAAGTGAGTGCCGGGTGGAGAAGAAATGGACAGTGATTGTGCTGTGCATGCATGGGCTTCACCCGTTCTGAGCAAAGGATTCCACAGCTTCCCGGACCAGGGTGGCGGTGTAGGCCAGGCTCGGCCCCCCGCCCATGGCGACGGCGACCTCGGCGGCTTCATAGATCTCCTCGGCCGTGGCCCCGGATTCCAGAGCGTCATGGACGTGATGCGAGATGCAGTAGCTGCACCGCTGCTGGACAGCCAGGGCGACGAAGATGAGCTTTTTCATCTTCCGGGGCAGTGCCCCCTCCCGGGCCGCGGTTTCCGAGAGGTTCATCATGGCCCGGACCATATCCTTATTCGTCCTGGCCAGCTTGGTGATTCCTGTTTGCAGTTCCTTCAGGGTCTCTTGGCTCATGCCTCGCTCTCCTCATGTGTTCAGTGTATTGGTGAGATGTCATGTTCCCTCGTAGCCAGGGAGGAAATTGTAAAGCAAATAAGGGTGCAACACAACACCCCGAATAAGGGAGCGCACCATGCTCATCAAAGACGCTGCACCTGAGGCCGGAGGGATGGTCCGGACCTGCTTTATTTGAGCTGCCGCCTGTGCTACATCCTTACATCACACCTCGAACACGCGTAATTGGAGATTGAAGGAGAACCTATGCTCGCAAACGATGACCTGCAAACCACCTGTCACCAAAGCTCAAGCTATGTACTGGACCGGGAGCTGGCCAAGATAGTCAATATTTCCATGGCCTTGGAAATGCCCTTACTCCTCAAGGGCGAACCCGGGACCGGCAAGACCATGCTGGCCCACGCCGTGGCCGAGGCCCTGGATATGCCGCTGATTGTTCTGAATGTGAAGTCCACACTCAAGCTGGTGGACACCCTGTATCAGTACGATACCCTGACCCGGCTCAACGACAGCCGTTTCGGGGACTCCAGCCGGGATGTGAGCAACATCGAGGAGTACATCTCCATGGGCAAAATCGGACAGGCCTTCATGTCCGATCAGAGAGTGGTCCTGCTCATTGATGAGATCGACAAGGCTGATTCCGATTTCCAGGACGACATGCTGGATATCCTGGATCAGATGGAGTTTGACATCATAGAGATCGACAAGACCATCCGGGCCAAGCACCGGCCGGTGATCATCATCACCTCCAACGCCAAGAAGGACCTGTCCGAGCCCTTCCTAGGCCGATGCAACTTTCACCATATCGCTTTTCCCGACCCGGATATGATGCAGGACATAGTGCGCACGCATTTTCCCGACCTGGCCAACGAGGTGATGCAGCAGTGCGTTCGGGCCTTCTATGCCCTTCGCGATCTGCCGGGGATTGAGAAAAAACCGGCCACCAGAGAGCTGATCAATTGGATCCGGGCTGTGCAGCACGATCCGGAAGTCACCCCCAAGGAGCTGAAGAAAGGAAACCTCCCCTACCTGGGGACCCTGTTCAAGAAAAGTCAGGATCTTGAGCGGGCCCAAGCCAATCTGGGACGGCTGTAGCCCATATGTTCATTCCCTTTTTTTTCCTCCTGCGCCAGCACGGGGTCCCGGTGTCCCCCACTGCATTCCTGCGCCTCCAGACAGCCCTGCGCCGGGGGCTGATCGCCGATCTTGACGATTTCTACACCGCGGCCAGATGCCTGCTGGTGAAGAACGAAAAGCACTTTGATCTCTATGACCGGGTCTTTGCCCACTACTTTCAGGGCCAGACCCTGGAGGAGCCTGAAAACAAAGAGCTCGAGGACTGGATCAAGCAGATGCTCCAGGACTGGCTGCACGATCCGGCCGAACTGGCTCAGGCTCTGGGTATGGACGAAACAGAGCTGTCCGGCATGTCCCCCCAGGAGCTGGTGGACTACTTCTACCAGCGCCTGCGGGATCAGGACGGGGAGCATCACGGGGGCAGCAAATGGATCGGAACCGGAGGCACCTCGCCTGTCGGCCATTCCGGGCATCACCCCGGAGGCATGCGGGTGGGCGGCGCCTCCCGCAGTCAGTCCGCGCTCAAGGTGGCCATGGATCGCCGCTATCGGGACTATGCCCAGGAAGGTCCATTGACCCAGGCCCGGATCGGCGAGGCCCTGAAAAAGCTTACCCGCCTGGTGCCCGAAGGCCCCAAGGACATCCTGGACGTGGACGAGACCATCAGGGAAACGGTCAAAAAGGCCGGTGAGATAGAGCTGATCTTTCGCCGCAGCCTGCGGGACAGGCTGAAGGTTATTCTGGCTATCGACAACGGCGGCTGGTCCATGGACCCCTACGTGCAGGTGGTCACCACCCTGTTTTCCCACGCCAGAGCCCAGTTTCAGGATCTGAAGATCCTCTATTTCCACAATACCATCTACGACTTTTTGTGGGCCGATCCCCGCCGCCGCAACCGCCGGGTGAAGGTGGACGATATGGTCACCTGGGACTCGCATACCCGGTTGATTATCGTCGGAGACGCGAGCATGGCCCCGTATGAACTCATGGCCAGGGACGGCTCCATCCATCAGGAGGAAACGTCTGGACAGCCGAGCATCGACCGTTTGCAGCTTCTGGCCCGGTCCTTTCCCTACTCGGTGTGGCTCAATCCCAAGATGGCGGCCCAGTGGCCCTATACCCGGACCATCGGCATGATCCGCCAGGTCTTTCCCATGTTTGAGCTGAGCATGGACGGCTTGGAACAGGCTGTGCAGTATCTCAAGGGACAGCCCGGTGCGCCGGCGTAGAATGACAGGTTTCACCCCAAACACAGGAGGGCGCTATGCAGGAACGTACAGGACTGATCACTATGAAAGGCAACCCGTTGACCCTGGTCGGTCCGGAGATCACCACCGGGAGCCCGGCCCCGGACTTCCGGACGGTGGATACGGACCTCAATCCTCTCACCTTGCAGGACCTTGAACACAAGGTGCTGATCATTTCCTCTGTGCCCTCTCTGGATACAGATGTCTGTGACATGGAGACCAGGCGGTTCAACACCGAAGCGGCCAACTTAAGCCAGGACATCAAGATCGTCACCGTCAGCATGGACCTGCCCTTTGCCCAAAAGCGCTGGTGCGGTGCGGCCGGTGTGGATCAGGTCCTCACTGTCTCCGATCACCGGGAGGCTTCTTTCGGTCAAAACTACGGGGTGTTGATCAAGGAGCTGCGCCTGCTGGCCCGGGCGGTCTTTGTTCTGGATCAGTCCAGGACCGTGCGCTATGTGCAGCTTGTTTCCGAGGTGACTGAGGAACCGGACTACGGCCCTATTCTGGATGCGGCCAAAAGCCTGGTTTGAGGGCAACCGCGGCCTGCTCACCAACGACTCCGCGCAGTTGAGATGTCCCCGTCGGATTAAAAGGTTCTTCGACGTAGCCTGTGGATTTTTGGAGTTTGCCATCTCTTCTGTGTGCCCACTTTCGGCCCGGTATTTTCTAAGCCCCGCCAAAGGGGGATCCCTGCCCCCTCCTGGCACTCACATGCTGGACCTTGTTTTCAGATGGACTGAGCATATCATGCATGTGAGTGCCTGGTTTCCCCCTTTTGGCGGGACCAAGAAAATGTGCGGGCCTGCCGCTTACGGCACACAGAAGAGACGGCAAACTCTTATGTAGGCAATTCCACTTTCTGTGTCGAAGAGCCGATTAAAAGTACGGGGAAAAGAGCCAGAAAAAGGAATCCCTGACCCTGGCCGGGAGGGATCTGCCGTCCACTTGCTCCAGGGTTTCCTCTCTGGAGATCTGGATGGTGTCCAGCACGTGGCGGGTCAGGGATGCAATCAGTTCCTGATCGTGGAACTCAACCACCATTTCAAAGTTCAGGCGCAGACTGCGGGGATCGAGGTTGGCCGAGCCTATCTGGCCGTAGCAATCGTCAACCAAAAACAGCTTGGAATGGTTAAACGGAGGGGGCTGATAGAACACCCGAACCCCGTACTGCAAAAGCTCCCAGAGCATGTTGCGGGTCGCCCAGTGGACATAAGGCAGGTTGTTCTTCCCCGGCAGGACGATGTTCACCCTCACCCCGCGCAGGGCAGCGGCCTGCAGGGCTCCGACCAGTTCGCGGTTGGGCAAAAAGTACGGGGTCATGATCATGACCTCGTCCTGGGCCTGGGAGATGGCCCCGACCAGGATCATGCTCAGCTTGTTCAGGTCCTGGTTCGGCCCCACGGTAATGGACCGGCAAACGGCCGGACCTGAGGATTCCAGCTTGAGCTCGGACGGATTTAGTTCCTCATCCCCGGTACAAAACCCCCAGTCTTCCAGGAACACCTGCTCCATCTGGGCCACTATCGGCCCTGAGCACTGAAAATGCACGTCCTTGACCCGGGAGGCCTTGGACAGCTTGTCGAACAGGTGCCGGTCCCCGATATTCATCCCCCCGGTGAAGCCGGTCTTTCCATCCACGGTCAGGATCTTGCGGTGATTGCGCAGATTGATAAATGCGGAGGGCGGAAAAAGACGCAGGGGCATGAACCGGGCGCAAGGCACTTTTTTTCGAGAAAGGAGCTTGCTGGCCCTGGGCCAGAAATAGAGTTCCCCGATTCCGTCCACTATGACCCGCACATCCACGCCTCTGGCCTGGGCCCGCTGCAAGGCCTGGATAAACCGCTGGCCGGTATCGTTGGTTTCAAAGATATAGGTTTGCAGATAGACGCTGTGCTCTGCGGCATCAATGGCCTGAAGCATGGCCGGAAAGGCCTGCTCTCCGTTGAAGAGCGGAGCAACCCGGTTCTGGCACAGCAGTGGACGCTTGGTCACCGCCTCCGAGATATCGGCGATGCGCCGAAAGGTTGGGGATACTCCTTCCAGGTTGGGCATGGCTTGAATCGGGGCCAGGCAGGTATTTTCCTGCGGCGGGGGAAACTCAATATGGACCAGGGGCCAATACCATTTCAGACTCTTGGCCTTGGTCCGCACCCGGTTGATGCCCAGCAGAAAGTAGAGGATGGCCCCGAAGGGAGGAAGGAGGATGCAGGTGGCTATCCAGGCCCATGAAGCCTTGGGATCCCGTTTGTACAGCAAGGCATGCCCAGCTGCATAGAGCTGAAAGATCCCCAGCAGGGTAATAAACCACCATTGAATGAATTGCATGCCGCATGATCCTTGTATCCAGGACTGTCGTGCCCTCAGGAGAATACAAAGGCCCTTGAAATAAGCTCAAGGGCCTTCGTCCTTCTCAGGAATCTGAGTGTTTTCCTTTCTTTGTGGCATACGGGTCAAAACATGGTGGTGTCAAGTATGCCCTATGCCCTGGACACAACTGGATACAGCTGTCAAAGAGCGCAAGAAGGAGGCCACAGCTCCGCCTGCAACCTCTCAAGGCTGTGGAGCTACTCAAATGACAGCGGAAGGCGCTTGAATCTTCCGCCGTGGATTATTGGATCCCCTTCATACCCCAGATCCTTGAAATTCAAGAAATCGCTTTTCTTTTCCAGGTGCTTTGGATCCCATCCGCTGTCTTCTGCGGACTGCATCCTCTCCCCGCCCTGCATCAGGTCTGTGAAGTCTGCGGCCCGGGCGGGGCGATGACAGCGATCACAGGTTTTTTCTCCCTGAAGCGCGGAGTGACACTGGGTGCACTTCAAGGCCCCTTCCTTGGGCAGAACTTCGTGTTCCATGCGCCAATACATATCCGTTCTGACCCAGACATAGTCTCCACTGTAGGGCAAGCCAGAGGCCTGCATGCCTTCCTCAAAGGCCTTTTGCCAGTCCAGATTCTTCCAATAGGCCGTGGTGTCCTCTTGCCCATAGGGGAAAAGGTGCGGCAGGAGCAGGAGGCTGGTTTCCGGATCGGCGGGCTGGACTCCGCGCATAACCTTAAATGGGGTGATCTTGGAATCCGGATCCGTTTTGTCTCCAACCGGAGAGGCTAAATGCACGTAGTCTCCCTGCTTCTTTTCCTTCTGGGACGCATCCGGGTCGACGATCTTTCCTTCCAGATCAACCGTATCTCCAGCCAGGGTCCGCTGGGTATAGCCATTGGACCACGCATAGCTCGGCTTGGCATTCTGGGTCCACCCAAACACCCCCTTCTTCCAGTGATACAGGGGTTGGCCATGCGGCCCTTTCTGAACAGGGCGGTCCGTGTCCCCTGCCTCTGACCAGTCCCACCAGATCTTTGTGGGATGGCTTCTGGCGTACAAGGGGGAATGACAGGTGTTGCAGGCGATGTGATCGCAGTGTTCGTTAAGATGATGATCCAACAGATCATTCCCGTAATGGGGCTCTTTGGTGTGGCAGTCTATGCACTGGGTCGTTCCCTCGGTTGCAGCCACTGAAGAGGACTTGCCCGGAATTTTATGGTTTGTGGTCCTATGGCATTCCGTGCAGGTAAAGTCATATCCGCCCATGTGGATATCACAGGTCCTGCATGGATCATTCAGCTCGCTGCCCATATTGGCGTGTTTGACATGATCGCCTCCTCCACCGGAAAAATGACAGCTTCCGCAGGTCTCTCTGCTGGTTGGCCCCACATTACGGGCAATCTGGGCCAGATCGATGTCCGGATCGGGCATCCCGGCCCCGGTAGGGGTCTTTGTGTACTTCCCTGTGGTATCGTGGCACACCAGGCAGTCGATGTTTTCCAGCCGCGAAAAGTCAAAACTGTCGTCTTTCCAACCGTAGCCAGCGTGGCATGAAGTGCAACGAGACTCGTTGCTGTTGGGATTAATTCAGAAGTTGTTCAGGGTTATATTGGCCTTGCCGATCTCCTGATGCTGTCTGTTCACCGTGTAGCTCGCCGGACCTTTCCACAGCCAATGAGCCGTGGTCACAAAATCGCGGGCCTCATCTTCATGGCAGCCAAGACAGGCTTGGGTCACTTCTCTTGGTTGGGGATCTTCCGGCAGGCTGACCAGATTCGTATGATCCGGCGGGTTCTTCCTGTGGCAGCCCTGGCACCCTGTAGGCCCTTGGTTCATGTCCTTATGACATCCCATGCACTTTTGATGATATGCGGATTTCAGGCCCACCCGGCTCGGAGCCTGGGGATGGGACTGCTCCTTGTGGCAGGCCCGGCAGGCTACAGTCTCTGATTGTTCTTTATCTGCCGGCCGGTAGTGGTGACAGGCCGCACAGTTGTCGTTTAACGCGGAGGCGTGCTTGGAGTGCATGAACCGCACCGGTTGATAGGTGTCCGTATCGGCATTGACCACAGGACTGGATAGCAGAAAATATTCATGGGTGATGTCCCCGCTGTCCAGCCCCATCCTGTGCAGGCGGAGCTTGCGCAACACCGGATCTTCCCGCTCCACTTCGGCTATAAAGGGATATCTCTGGGCGGCATGAACTCGGGCCTGCTCCTGCTCGGTCCGCACTTCCGGGCCGGGAGCGGCAGGGGCCGTCGTCATGCTTGATGCCGTGATCCCCAGGATGAAGCACAGAAAAACCGCAGTCTTGCGTTTCTTTGGTCCTTCCAAAAAGATATCGGGGGGATGCAGTCTCACTTTCATTGCTTCACCTCCAGCTTTTGGGCATGGATAACCGGGAGATAGGTGACAAAGAGCCTGTACAGAAACATGATGGTGGCAATGCATCCGGCAGTGACCACAAACTCCAGAAGGCTCGGCGTATACGATGTGCCGTGAAGCTGCGCATTATAGGCAACGATAAACACATTGATCCGGTTCAGAAGGACCCCGCCGACGATTAAGCTGGCAGCGGCGAAAAGCCCCCGTCGGGATCTGCGTACCGCGGGCGACAGGAGCATGAGCCAGGGCAGGATGCCTCCGACAGCCAGCTCGACCAGAAAAAACCAGCTGGCTGCAGTGCCTTCAAAGATGAGGTCCAATGCCCCCCTGTAGGCAAGATCTCCCAATTTTAACCCCAGATACAGGCCCAGAGTGATGATCACGAATCTGGAAAGAGGCTCCAGAATCTGTATTTCCGATCTCAGCCGCAATGAGGTTGTGGCGATGGTTGTCTCGAAAATAACCATTGGATATCCAACGGCGATTGCCGAGGTGAGAAAGAGCAGAGGAAGAAGGGGTGTGTACCACAGTTCGTGCACTTTTGTCGGGGCAATGAGCATCAGAGTGCCCAGGCTGGATTGATGCATGCAGGACAGGACCACCCCAAGGATTGTGAAGATCCAGATGGTCTTGTCCAGGCCCCGGTCCAGTAGGGCCAACAATCCTATCTTGTGCTTGAACCGTTCTGCGAGCACCGGGATGAACTCTATCCAGAGCACAGCCAGATAGGTCATGACGCACATAGCCACTTCAAACAGTGCAGAATCATGGTTTTGAAAAAATACCGGCTTCCAGACGGCCCATGGTCGGCCGATATCGATGAACACACCGAAAGCGACAAAGGTGTACCCCAAAGCCGCAGTCAAAAGCGCCGGCCGGACGATGGGCTCATAATACTCTTTCCCCAGGATGTGGGCCAAAAAAGCGGTTGTAAATCCCCCCGCAGCCAAGGCAACTCCGGAGGCAACGTCCACCGCTATCCACAGGCCCCACGGATTGGCATTGTCCAGATTGGTGACCGGCCCCAGGCCGCCGATGAATCGCGCCGCCAGTCCAATCCCTCCGGCAAGCATAAAGGCAAGCAGGATCAGCACTCCCGGAGTCCAAAACGGCCTGTCCACAGGTCGAGGTCCACTATTACTCATGATCGCCTCTTGTATTTGCTTCGCCTGATGCATCTTTCCTGCTGGTATAAGCCATAATGCCGCCCAAAATGCCGAAGAGAAGGATGGGGGACCACAGATAGCTGAATAGGCTGTGCTGAATGGTTTCAGTCAGCTTCGGCACCGGCTGGGTGGACACCTGGGCAAAGCCCAGCTTGGAGAAGCGTTCCCCTGAGACATACATCCAGCATGTCCCCCCCGCCTCCTCTTCGCCGTATACGTGATCCATATACCGGGCTGGATTCTCCCTGATGCGCTGATGGGCATCGTCGAGGACGTCCTTTCTTTTTCCAAAGGTGATCGCCTCCATGGGACAGGCGGCGGCACACGCGGGCATTTTCCCCTGCTTGCCCACCCGGTCGAAGCAGAATGTGCACTTCCTTACCCTGGGGGTGAGCGGCGAGTCGTACTCATAGGCGGGCACTTCAAATGGACAGGCCACCATGCAGTACCTGCACCCGATACACTTGGTCACATCGTAATGGACCGCTCCGTTTGGATCCTTGCTCAGGGCCCCGGTCACACAGGCGGAGGCGCATGCCGGATCCTGGCAGTGCATGCACTGCCGCTTGACGTAGGTGGGAACCGGGTTGTGATCCTTATCAAGCTTTCCGGTGAAGTACCGGTTGACCACGGTAAAATGATCTTCATCCATCCATCTTTTATTTTCAAAGGCCGTCTCCTCACCCAGTCCGGGGTCAGGCCCGGGCAAGCCGTTTTCTTCAGCACAGGCCTGCTCGCACAGCCTGCACCCGATGCACCGGGTTAGGTCCACGAGACATGCGTTGGGGTTGTCCGGCGCATCTGAGGTCCAGGCCCGGGCCTGATTGGACGCGGTCAATGCGGTTGCCCCGGTGGCCGCCCCGGCAGCCCCAAGGGTCTTCAGAAATCCCCGTCTGGTACTATCCATATCCATCTCCTTTGTACAGCGCGTTCCCTTAACAGAGATTTAAACAGAATGTTAGGATTAAACACTCTGCACGCGCCCTCCATATGTAGACCGTATAAATAACATGTTGAAAAAATACAAAGGCAGTGTCTGAAGCAAAACAACGGACGCAATGCATTCATCAGCAAGCAAAAAAGAGACCAAAACAAGTGCACAGATCATTTCCTACCATGCATGGAGGCTTTACTGCCCCTGGCTGAGGCGATCCAGGATCAGATCTGTCAGTTTCTGCGTCGGTTCCGACGGCCGGCCCGGAGCACGGTGCAAGGCGATCTCCACTTGAGGGAGCGGAGGCAGTTCAGCCGGGCCTTCCGGTTCGATCTCCCGCAATCCTTGGCGCAGCATGGAGCGGGTGACCACAGTCACGGCCAACCCGGCCGAAACTGCGCTCAGCAGCCCCTCCAAAGATCGGCTGGTGTAAGCGATCCGCCAGGTGCACCCAGCTGAGCGCAATGCCTCCAGGGTCAGCTCCCGAAACACGCAGTAACCCTCCGGAAAAAGTGCTAAAGGCAGCACCGCCTGATATTCTGCACCAGTTTGCTGGGCAGCGGCCCAGGTCAGCTGTTCCGATCTGAGGACATGCCCGCCGGGGCTCTTGGGCTGGCGGGTGACCACGGCCAGGTCGATGTTTCCTTTGCGCACCTCCCGGACCAGGTCCACTGAGAGCTCGCAGCGCACATCCAAGGTCACTCCGGGATACATCTCCGCGAACCGACTCAGGATATCCGGCAGATAAAAGGCGTAGTCATCCGGGATTCCGAGCCGGACATTTCCTTCCACCCGCGGCGCGTTGAGCATATTGCGCACTTCTTCATTCAGGGCCAGCATCCGCCGACCGTAATCCAGAACCGTCTCCCCTTCAGGAGTCAAGACCACCCGGGAGCGATTGCGAAGCAAAAGCGTCACCCCCAGGGAGTCTTCCAGCCTCTTGACCTGCATGCTGACCGCGGACTGGGTCCGATGCAGCTTGCCGGCCGCTTCCGTGAACCCACCTGAGTCCACGATGACCGCGAGGGTACGAATCAAGTCCAGGTCCATATTCGTCTCCGGATACCCATCAAAAAAATTGATCAATAAATAAAATCAATTCATTTGCATGAATTTACCTTCCTGCTTATCTTGATCTGGCAGCTGCCGGGAACGATAGAATAACATGTCGAATTTTAATGGTATCCTATAAGGATTGAATATGCAAACCTTGAATTTCAAGCCTGACACAGTCTTAATAAACAGCAGACATAAAGGGAATTTATTGGGCGGGATCGCAGTTTTGATGTGGGGTGCCCTGCCCTTGCTCCGTCTAATGGCCGAAGAGATACCGCCCCTTCAGCTGACCACCATGTCCCTGTTCATGGCCGCAGTGGTCACCTCTGGCTTGCACCTGCGCGGCCAGCACAGGGTCCAGGCCAAACCCAAAAACCGGCCTCCAGCAGGACGGGATGTTTGGCTTGCCGCCCTGTTTCTCCTGGGAGCGGTGGTTTTTTATTTCGCCGCCCTGGCCAGCGGCCCGGCTGCCGAGGTCACCCTGGTGACCTATATGTGGCCCTTGGGTCTCTCCGCAGCAGTGTGCATGAAAACCGGAAGATTGCCGGGCATGCGTATGAGCACGGGCGTGCTGCTCTCCTTTGCCGGGGCAGCCCTGGCCCTGCTGTCCGCAAATGAGGGATCCGGAGGCGGGTCGTCAGGAATCCATGGCATTTGGGGCTACATCCTGGGGCTGAGCAGCGGCCTGTGCTGGCTGGGGTACTCAGTCCTGCTCAAGCGGTTGCCCTTGGATCTAGGCCTGCATGCCCATGTCTTTTCCATAGCCGGACTGGGGGCCGGGGTTCTGCACCTTGTCCTGGAGACAACCGCCCTGCATGTTTCCGCAGCTGTTTTGCTGCCGGCAGCAATTATCGGGATCGGCCCATATGGGTTGGCTTTTCTGGCCTGGGGGCAGGGGCTGCGATTCGGGCATCCAGGACTCTTAAGCGCCTTGTGCTATACCGTGCCCATAGTGGCCACTACCCTTTTGGTTCTGGCCGGAATGGAAACCTGGCGGACGGAACTGGCCATAGCAGCCGTGGCCGTGTCCTGCGGGGCGTGGATGGCCAGCATGGGCCCCTCGCAGACCAGCTCTTGACGGTCTCGGATATGTATTCTGGTTCTTCGACGTAGCCTGTGGATTTTTGGAGTTTGCCATCTCTTCTGTAGGCAATTCCACTTTCTGGGTCCAAGAGCCTGTATTCTGGCCGGGAGGTGCGGACGAGCAGCCCCCGGATGACCGGATCATCCTGCCCCGTCTGGATAGCCGGGGCCTACCCGGAGGGCGTCTCCAGCTCCTGTACCCGGTAGAAGCTGTGCTCAAACTCCGGCCTGTCCTTGTAGCGCTTCAGAAAATAGCTCGGGGCCTGCTCCAGGCTGTGCAGGACATTGGGATCGACCATGATCCCGGCCTGATGCAGAGCTTTTGTAATGGCCTCGGGCTTGGGCGGACAGCCCTTGACCGGGATCATGGACTCGATATCCGGGTGATCCCGATGCGCCTCCCACATGCACTTGCCCAGCAGGATGGTCTTTTTGCCGGGCGTGGGCTGCATGCGCTTGCCGGTCAGGACCTCCACATCGTCCCAGGGCGTGCCGTCCCAGGCCATGGCTATGGCCGACAGCACGAGCCAGTTCACGGCTGAGCAGAAGGTGCACATGGTGGCATCGTACTTGTAGTAGGAAAGCCCTTGGATCCCCATTTTGTGCATGGGCTGGGGCAGGGTCTGATCCTCGTTGTACGGGAACTCAAACTGGTGGCAGGCCCTGACCTCCGAAATGGGCATTCCCCTGATCTCCAGGTCGCGTCCATCCGGATACCTGTTCTGCCGGGCACAGGCATGAGCCAAATGCGGAACCCGGGCCGGATCGTGCCCCAGGACCATGGTTCCGGCCATGTCCGCGGCCAGAACATCCGTGGAGGCGATGAGCAGATTGCTGCGTCTGGCCTTCCCGTCAAAGCTGGGGCCCCGTTCCAGGGAATAGATGCCGTCGATGACTGTCAGCATCGGCGGCATGGGCCGGGCCAGACGCGCGACCCAATGGTGCAGATCCTGTTCAGCATCCGGGCTGTGGCATTTTTTCCTGGATGAGACGTCGATCAGGCCTTTGAGGTTTTTTATTCCTAGGCTGACCACGGTCTGGGCATGGGTCTTCAGCACCGGCAGATCTATGAGCACATCGCTCTGCACGGCCTGCTGGTTGTAGCGGACCGCGAATCCGTCGCCCAGGTCCACCTGCTCAAAGGGCTGCTGATAGACATTGATCAGCTTCACCCCATACCGCTTTTGCAGCTCGGTGTAGCCGAGCCCCTCAAAAGCGGCCTCGGTCAGAGCCGGGTCCTTGGGCTTCATGGTCACCATCCCCTCCCCGATGGTGATGTCTGTCACCCCGTATTCCTGGAGCAGGACCACCATGTCCCGGACCAGCCGGGAGGTGGTTATCACCCCCCACTTGGGGAACCCGGCCGATGTCCAGGTGACGATGTTCGGCTTGATGAACACCCTGGGGTTCGCAGGCAGGATGTTCCAGCCTTGGATCCGATCCACAGCCAGGCGCAGAGATTCTTCCGGCTGTTCATATCTGGTGATGGACACTACGGGCTGCGACATAGGGCATCTTCCTTGGATCTCTCTTCCGTACTCTCCTGGTACAATGAGGTTCTGTGACCTAGCCTGTGGATTTTTGGAGTTTGCCGTCTCTGCTGTGTGCCCACCTTCGGCCCGGTATTTTCTAAGCCCCGCCAAAGGGGGATCCCTGCCCCCTCCAGGCACTCACATGATGGACATTGCTTTCAGATGGACTGAGCATATCATGCATGTGAGTGCCTGGTTTCCCCCTTTTGGCGGGACCAAGAAAATGTGCGGGCCTGCCGCTTACGGCACACAGCAGAGACGGCAAACTCTTATAGATGCAATTCCACTTTCTGTGTCGAAGAGCCTACAATGATTTCCGGCCGCCTCTTGGGACCGGGCTACTGACTGCCGACATAGACCGGCCGAAAGGCGCTTTCATCCAAAGACAGGGCCTTGTCCACCTGGGCCAGGAGGCGCTCTCTGTCCTCTGGGAGCACACCTTCGGCCTGGATGTAATTGGTGTAGTGATCGCTGGTCAGCCGGGTCCGGCACACGCACTGGTCGATAATGGTCCGCAGCTCCAGCAGAGCCTGATGCGCGGAGACGATCTGAAACTCATTCTTTTCAATCTGTCTGAGCAAGGGAGTGTTGATCTTGGGCAGAAAGGTCCGGACCCTGAGAAACTCCGGACTTATGGCATTCACGGCCCAGGCCGTTTCCTCGGCGTGCTCCCTGGTCAGCTCCCGGCCGCCGATTCCCAGCATGACATAGGCGCTGGTCTCTATCCCGGCCCTGGACAGAAACTGTCCGGCCCGGATCTGCTCGTCCCTGGTCGCACCTTTCTTTATCCGGCGCAAGACTTCGTCGCTGCCGCTTTCCAGACCCATGTGCACCCTGGACAGACCGGCCTCGGCCAGCCTGGCGAGCCCGGATTCCCCTTTGTCCAGGATATATCTGGCCGATCCATACACAGTGATTCGTTCCAGGAGGGGAAAGACCTGTCTGGCTGTCCGGCAGATATGGACCAGGTCCTCAGTGGGCACGGCGATGCTGTTGCCAGCCGGCAAAAACATGGTCCGGACTCTGGATCCGTACACATCCTTGGCTGCATGGATATCTTCAACAACTTCCTGCACCGGCCGAACCCTGAACTTTGGGCCCTGTTTGTACACCATGCAGAATGTACACTTGTTGTGCGGACAGCCCACGGTGGCCTGAACCAGCAGGCTGTCGGCCTCGCTCGGCGGCCGGTATATCGGTCCTTCATAGCGCATGATCGGTTATTCCTAAATGCTGTTGCCTGGCCCAAGAGCTGCTCACTGTCCTCTCTTTCCGCCTGGGTCGGACCTGGGCTCAGGGATGTACTCCACTCCCAGGCTGCGCCGGACCGGCTGAGGATACAAAGCCATGAGCTCATAGACCATCTCCGGCATGTCCGGGCTGACCGGAAGGCCTATCTCCTGGGCGTTGGCGTAGGTTATCGGATAGTCGTGGGTCCAGTGTCCCTGGGTCAACAGATGGGATATGTGTTCTGCGGTGTCCTGGGGAAAGCGGTCCTGGAGGAGGTCAATCACCGCGCGCTCGATCTGATCCAGGGCCTTTTCCGCCATGTCCGCGCAAATCAGGGTCTTGTCCTCGATGTCCTTGATCGGCTTCTCCCGCAGGACCCGGAGCAGGGAGGCCCCGGGGGACTGCCCGATCTGGGGGTCCACTGGCCCCAGCACCGCGTGGGGGGCCATGACGATCTCGTCCGCGGCCAGGGCAATGAGGGTTCCGCCGGACATTGCATAATGGGGGACATAGACCGTGACCTGGGCCGGATGCTGGCGTATGGCCCGGGCGATCTGCAGGGAGGCCAGGACCAGGCCGCCCGGGGTGTGCAGGACGATATCCAGGGGCACATCATTGTCCGTCAAGTGTATGGCCCGCAAGACCTCCTCCGAGTCATTGACATCGATGTAGCGCATCAAGGGAAAACCAAGAAAGCTCATGGTTTCCTGGCGATGCACCAGAAGGATGACCCTGGAAGAGCGGCTCTTCTCCAGCTTGGCCAGGGTCCGCTTGCGGGCGGATGCGATCATCCGCTGTTTGAAAAGGGGCTGCAGGGAGATCAGGATTACAAAAAGCCAAAACAGCTCAAAGCCTTGCATACCAAACTCCACCGTAATGTATGTGCGTATCTTGCCTTGGCCTGTCCCATGCTTATGTATAACCAATGCGGATGATCAGGCCGGAACTGAATTCGTAACCCGAGGCGGATTTTCGGTCAATTTCTGCCCAACCCCAACAAAGGAGCACAGTCCATGGTCACAATGAAAACAACAGGTATGTCGATTCTGGCGGTGTTGATGTTCAGCGCCCTTGCTTTTGCCGCTCCGGGCCAGGAAAAGCAGGGCCCTGCCCCCTATCACGGGCCCAGAATGGGACAGTGGTATGATCAGCTCAGCACGGAGCAGCAAGAGGCATTGCAGAGCATACACGACAAGTACGTGGATCAAATGCGGGACATGCGCCTTCAGCTGAAGGCCAAGAAGGCCGCCTTGCGCGCCCAGGTCCTGGGCAGTTCACCAGATCAGAGCAAGGTGGACACCCTGGTTTCAGAGATCAATGAACTGCGCAGCAAGCTCTTTTCCGCCAAGGTCAACATGCAGATGGAAAAGCGGGCCAAGGACCTCCCTGTGCACGGGATGTACATGCGGGACAAGGGCATGATGAATGGCTCGGGCTGCCCGATGATGAACAAAAGGAACCACGGCGGAAAGATGATGCAGGGCAAAGGCATGCATCGCAGCGGCCAGGGCATGGGACCGCAAATGACGCAGGACGCGGCCCCGGAACAAAGTGAATAATGCTCTTCCCACCTCAGGCAGGGCAGGGTCGACGAACCATGAATCAGCCGCGGCTACAGCGGTTGCCTGTGGCTCTTTGACCCTGCATGTGGATTTTTGTCCCCTGTTCTGTGGCCAACCCTCGTCCCGGCATTTCCCAAGTTTCGCCAAGGTGAGATGCGGGATGCAAACCCAAGGTCATCCCCGGGACTGATCACAATCCGCCCTGCTCTCTCCCCACGTCCTCCGTAATGCAGGCTACCGGAACCTGGGATGGCACATCTTGGACGGGGACAGGATCTCCTCCAGCTGTTCCCGGCTGAGCAGACCTTCCTCCAACACCAGATCCATAACCCCCCGGCCGGTCTGCAGGGCCTTGGACGCTATCCGGGTGGAGTTCTCATATCCAATGTACGGATTCAGAGCGGTAACGATCCCGATGCTTTTCTCCACGTAATTCCTGCACTGCTCTTCATTGGCCGTAATTCCACGAATGCAGCGCCGGGTCAGGGTGGTGACGGCCTTGCTCAGCATCTTCATGGACTGCAGGATATTAAAGGCGATCACCGGCTCCATGACATTGAGCTGGAGCTGCCCGGCCTCGGCAGCCATGGTCACGGTCTGGTCGTTGCCGATGACCTGATAGGCCACCTGATTGACCATCTCCGGGATGACCGGATTGACCTTGCCGGGCATGATGGAGGAACCGGGGGCCACGGGCGGCAGATTGATCTCGTTCAGCCCGGCCCGGGGACCGCTGCTGAGCAGGCGCAGGTCGTTGCACATCTTGGATATTTTCACCGCCACCCGCTTCAGGACGCTGGAGAACATGACAAAGGCCCCCATGTCTGAGGTGGCTTCCACCAGATCCTGGGCCACCTCGAACTCAATCCCCGCGATCCTGGACAGCTCCTCCACCACCAGGCTGGAGTATTCCGGACTGGCCGTGATCCCGGTCCCGATGGCTGTGGCTCCCAGATTGATCTCCTGAAACAGGCGGACCAGGTAGTGGATGCGCTGCATGTCCTCTTTGACCGTAATCCTGTAGGCCTCGAACTCCTGGCCCAGGGTCATGGGCACCGCGTCCTGGAGCTGGGTCCGGCCCATCTTGATCACGCAGCTGAACTCCACCGCCTTTTGCTTCAGCTCATAGGCCAACTCGCTCATAGCTGTGGTCACATCTTGATAGCTGAGCAGAATGGCCAGCTTGATTGTGGTCGGATACACGTCGTTGGTGGACTGGGTCAGATTGACGTGGTTGTTGGGGTGGATATGGGTGTACTCCCCCCGACTGTGGCCCATTATCTCCAAAGCCCGGTTGGCGATGACCTCGTTGGCGTTCATATTGGTCGAGGTCCCGGCTCCGCCCTGGATCATGTCCACCACGAACTGATTATGCAGATTCCCGGCGATGATCTCGTCACAGGCCTGAGCGATGGCCCCGGCCTTATCCGGCTCCAGATCGCCCAGCTTTTGATTGGCCCGGGCGGCGGCCTTTTTGACCATGGCTATGGCCCGGATCAGATTGGGAAAATGCGACAATGGGATGCCGGTGATGTCGTAGTTTTCCACCGCCCGCAGGGTCTGGATCCCGTAATAGGCGTCGGCCGGAACGTTTCGATCGCCCAGCATATCGTGCTCGCCCCGTTCTCCTCCCTGAAGGCCTGAGCACAGGGCGGGATCGTTGTATCCATATCCTGCATATTTCAACCGGTGCAGCATGACCTTGGCCACCTGGGAAAAGATCTTCCGGGCCATTTCCGGTTTGTCCTGGATCACCTCCTCGATGTGCTTTCGTTCCAAGGCCAGGACCTCGGTATTGATCACCGCACGGCAGGAGGTGGAATGCGGCTCGTCACTTAACATAGCCCCTTCGCCCACAAAGTTCCCGGCCCCCAGGCGGGCCACCACCCTTTGGGCCTCGCCCACCCCGCGCAGGATCTCCACCTCGCCCTGGATGACAACTGATATCTCCGTTCGTGCCGATCCGGCATGAAAGAGAAAGCTGCCCAAGGGGTAGGTGCGCCTGATGCTGTTTTCTGCCAGCAGACGGAGATCCTCGGGGTCTACGTCGTGAAACACCACAATGTCTTTGAGCAGTTCCATGCGTGCTTCCATGTGCAGTCGTGTCCTTTGTTGGGGGAAAAGCCTTTCAGTCCGGTCGTTGCCACCTTGGCTCCACCAAGTCCCAATGTAGGATCTTCCCTGGGGGATGGCAATATACAAGTCATTGTTCGGTTGTGATTTTCAGCTCATACGCCAAGCAGAAAAGCCCTCCCGGAAGATTCCGAGAGGGCTTTTCATATCGCCTCAAGGACAAATTGACACTCACCAAGCGTCCTGTTTTGTCTCAGCAATAAGGGATTGTCGGGGCTTGATCAGCTGCCCTTGACTCCTTTTTCGATCCGCTCCCCGACATCTTTGTCGATGTTTTTCCAGTACTCAAAGGCCCGCTGGAGGACCGGCTCGGTGACGCCCTTCTTGAGATGGTTGACCACATTGGTCACCAGCCGTTCGCGCTGGGCATCATCCATGACCTCCCGGACCAGGGTACCGGGCTGACCGAAGTCGTCGTCTTCTTTATGCAGGGTGTAGGCAGCCCGAACGAACTCTCCATCGGCAGACCAGACAGCCTGCTCGGGATAGCGTTCAGGATCTGCCTTGGGACCACCCTTGGAGTTGGGAGCGTACACAGGATCGGTAACATTATCTATGCGCATCCTGCCGCCCTTGCTGTAGCTGTTGACCGGGACTTTCGGTCGGTTAACCGGAATCTGCTTATAGTTGACCCCCAGGCGGGCCCGGTGGGCATCGGCATAAGACATCAAGCGGGCCAGGAGCATCTTGTCCGGACTCGGCCCGATTCCCGGGGGGAAGCTGTTGGGCTCAAAGGCCGCCTGTTCGATCTGGGCGTGAAAGTCCGTCGGGTTTTGGGTCAGGGTCAGCCGGCCGACTTCAATTGGCGGATAGTCGGTGTGGGGCCAAACCTTGGTCAGGTCAAAGGGATTGAACCGGTAGTTCTTGGCATCCTCAAAGGGCATGATCTGGACCTTGAGGGTCCAGCTGGGGTAGTCGCCCCGCTTAATGGCCTCCGAGAGATCCCTGCGGTGGTAATCCGGATCCTCTCCGGCCATCCGATCGGCTTCTTCATCGGTGAAGAAGTCGATGCCCTGATCGGTTTTGAAGTGATACTTGACCCAGAACTTCTCGCCCTTGGCGTTGACCCACATGTAGGTATGGCTGGTGTAGCCGTTCATGTTCCGGTAGGTCTTGGGCACCCCCCGGTCACTCATCAGAATGGTCACCTGATGCGCGGTCTCCGGGGACAGGGTCCAGAAGTCCCACTGCATGTCGTTGCAGCGAAGGCCGGTGTCCGCCCGCCGCTTCTGGGAGTGGATGAAGTGCTGGAACTTCATGGGATCCCGGACAAAGAACACCGGGGTGTTGTTCCCGACCATGTCGTAGTTGCCCTCGTTGGTGTAGAACTTGAGGGCGAAGCCGCGCACATCCCGCCAGGTATCCGGGCTGCCGGCCTCTCCGGCCACTGTGGAGAACCGGGCCAGCACATCGGTCTTGGCCCCGGGCTGGAACAGGGAGGCCTTGGTGTAGGCGCTGACATCCTGGGTGACCTCAAAATGGCCGAAGGCTCCGGAGCCCTTGGCATGGGGCTGCCGGTCCGGTATCATTTCCCGGTTGAAGTTGGCCATCTGCTCCATCAGATAGTGATCCTGGAGCAGGATCGGACCGTCCGGTCCGACGGTCAATGAATGCTCGTCGCTGGATACCGGGATCCCGGCATCATTGGTGGTCGGTTTATTTTTTTCACCTGCCATGTTCGTGCCTCCTTACTTCGGGGATTCAGGTTCTCCAACTCTTGGGTATGGGCAGCATTCTTTTTGCCCCACGCTGCAGAGGCTCTCTCCTTGTATGCTGCTTATTCTTGCAAACAATTATCAGTCACCTTTTCCTCCGTCAAGCCAAATCCGGCAAAGGGCTGTTGCCCTTTGCCGCCATTTTCGGTACCAATGCTGATCAGTAGTTCGGGCTGGGCACAGCAAAATACGGCTTTTCGACACAAGGACTTCGGTCATGGAACTCAACCACAGACTCTATGGTCTCTTTCAGGACAAAGCGGCACAGGTGAATGTGGAGATCCTCAATCTGGGCCTTTCCTATACCTGTGTCACAACTTCGGACGGGGGAATGGGGGTGGCCTTCACCTGGCTGGACAACGGCAAGATGTGCTGCCAGGCATTGGACGGCATGCGCTATGAAGGCCGTCCGGCAGATGAGCTGCTGCAGACCATTCTCGATCCGCATCCGTTAAAACGCAGCATGGGGCTGGCTCTGATCAATGCCCTCAACCATGCCCAGGCCCTGGAGCTGCCTGAGGATACAGATAATGGACAGCTCTTTGATCTGTTAGGTGTCGGCCCGGGAAGCCGGGTAGCCATGGTCGGCTACTTCGGACCAATGATGAAGGCCTTTGAAGACCGGGGCGCAGTCTTGGAAGTCATCGATTACAATAAGAATATCGGCAACCCTCAGGAGTTCTACGCCAAGCTGGGCAGTTGGGCAGAGGTGCTTTTTCTGACCTCCACCTCCATCTTGAACCAAAGTACAGAAGAGATTCTGGACCGGGCTCCAAATGCGGTGCGCACGGTCATGCTCGGCCCCAGCACCCCCATGGCCTCAAACGCCTTTGCCCACCTGCCGGTGGACTTACTCGCGGGCACCGTCCCAGTGGATCAGGACAAGGTGCTGCAGGCGGTGCGCAACGGGGCCGGGACCCGGATGATTCAAAAGTTCAGCCGCAAGGTGCATGCAGAACTTGGCCCTGACAGGTGAGAGACCCTCGGTGCTAGGTCAAAAAACAAGGCTCTTCGACACAGGCAGTGGAATTCCATACAGAAGAGAGTTTGTTCACTCCAAGATTCGTTTAGAATGACAAAACACATCTCAAGCCCTCTCATATAGTTCCGTAATCGTTCAGCCCCCTGAACACATACATAGTTCCGGCTCTTCGACACAGAAAGTGAAGTTGCCTACATAAGAGTTTGCCGTCTCTTCTGTGTGCCGTGAGCGGCAGGCCCGCACATTTTCTTGGTCCCGCCACCCGGCACTCACGTGTATGATGAGCTTTCGTCACACAGAAAGCAGTGACCTGAACGTGAGTAGCCGGGAGGGGGCAGGGATCCCCCTTTGGCGGGGCTTAGAAAATACCGGGCCGAAAGTGGGCTCACAGAAGAGATGGCAAACTCCAAAAATCCACAGGCTACCTCGAAGAGCCATGGTTCCTTTGAAGACTCAGGACAGGCCCTAGTGCCCATTTATGCATGATGCCATAAAATCCCTTTTCCGCCCAGTTCACCCGGAATTTCCGCGGCACGACCTGTCCTTATTGTTCTTCGCCGTCGGCATCGGATTCCTGGCGGCTGTAGGGGCCTTGATCTTTCGAAGCCTGATCGAGCTCATGCAGTTCGCCTTCTGGCCGGACGGCATGGGCTTTGTGGATCAGGTGCGGGCGGCCCCCTGGTGGCAGATCCTGCTCATCCCCGCTCTGGGAGGTCTGGTTGCGGGCCCGGTCATAACCTTTTTCGTTCCCGAAGCCCGCGGACCCGGGGTTCCGGAGGTCATACTCTCGGTAACCACCCGCCAGAGTACCATTCGCCACCGGGTAACCTTCCTCAAAGGCCTGATCACCAGCCTGCTTCTGGCCTGCGGGGCCTCTGTGGGCCGGGAAGGTCCCATCGTCCAGATCGGCTCCTCCGTGGGCTCCTCTGTGGCCCAGCTCTTCGACCTCTCTCCTGAACTGCGCAGGCTGTGCCTGGCCTGCGGGGCGGCTGCAGGCATATCGGCCACCTTCAACGCGCCGATCACCGGCGCAGTCTTTGCCATGGAAATCATCCTGATGAACATCGAGGTGGCCTATATCAGCCACATCGTCATCGCCTCCATCACCGGATCCGTCTTTTCCAGGCTTTTCTGGGGCGACTTTCCGGCCTTTGAAATCATTGATTTCAAAATGGATACCTATTTGCAAATTTTCGGCTACCTCCTCCTGGGTCTTTTGGCCGGCCTTATCTCAATCATTTTTGTCCGGGCCATATACGCCTCGGAAAATCTGTTCACCCGCCTGCCCGTACCCCGGTGGCTGACACCCGCCCTGGGAGGCCTCCTTTTAGGGCTTTTGGCCCTCTACCTGCCCCAGGTCATGGGCGTCGGCTATGATACCGTCAACGCGGCCCTGTCCGACACCCTGCCCCTGCAGCTGGGCCTCATCCTGCTCGGAGCCAAGCTGGTGGCCACCGCCATCTGCATCGGCTCCGGCATGAGCGGGGGCATCTTTGCCCCTTCCCTGTATCTGGGAGCAACTTTGGGCACAGGGCTCGGCTATGCCCTGTCCATGCTCTGGCCCGGTTTACAGGTTCACCCGGCCTTTTTCGCCCTGGCCGGAATGGGGGCCGTGGTCTCCGGTACCACTTTGGCCCCGATTACCGCCATCGTGACCATCTTCGAGCTGACCCTGCACCCCCAGATCATCCTGCCCCTCATGGTCTCCTGCATCAGCGCCACCCTGGTCGTCCGCCTCCTGTTCGGGGTATCGGCCTACGAAATGAAGCTCCTGCGCCGGGGCATCAACATCGTCCGGGGCCACGACGTGAGCATCCTGCGTGATTTGTGCGTCAGGGACTTCATGCGCCATACCGTGCCCAAGCTGACCCTGAAAACCTGTCTTGAAGATATCGTTGCCGAGATGTCCACCTCGCCCTACCCCCATTTTGTGGTCGAAGACGACGAACACCGGCTTGCGGGCGTGCTGTCGCTCCGGGATGTGCGGGAGGCCCTGCTCTATTTCGATGACTTAAAGGAGAGCCTGATAGCCGCTGACCTGATGAGCTCGCAGGTAACGACCATCACCAGCCAGGACGACATGGAAAAGGCCATGCACCTCTTTGAAGCCCACCCCTTTTCCATGTTTCCGGTAGTGGACAGCGAAAACCATGTTGTGGGCATTTTGACCAAAGACGACCTGCTCAAGGCCTACGATCAGAAAGTGCTCAAAGACCGGGTCCTTTCAGTCAGATCCCCCAGGGAGGGGCAATCCGGCAGTAGCTGCCGGCAGTAAGCCTCTCTGATCGATTCCCGCCCCAGCCGAACCCTGTTCCGGCCATTCCCCATATATCTTTTTTGACATAATTGACTTTATCGATTCATGTTTGTAGCCTTGAAACTATTTCATGTAATTTCCTTCACTCTTGCGGTATGATTTTTGTGATGGAGGCATGAGGTCTGTATTGAGTCTCATTTTACACAGAATTCTGTAATAAAGATGCCGTTTGCAATTTCATACTTCGCAGCGCTGGATTCAAAAGCCAGCTTGTACACCAAGCATGCTGCGCAGCATTCCACCGATATCTGCACGAAAGCCTTTATTCAGGCCTGCACCAGGTCCTTCGGCCTGGATACAATCACAGGATGGAATGCTTTCGATTTATGCTTTTTCCATAACTCAAACCGGAGGTCTTGGCATGGGTGTTTCAAGACGTGATTTTTTCAAGATATCCGGAACCGCGGCAGTGGCTACAGGCGCCACAGCCCTGTCGGCGGAGGATACGAAGGCCCAAGTACCGGACAACAAGCTCAAGGGGACACAGGTCACTACCACCATCTGTCCCTACTGCGCAGTTGGATGCGGATTTAAGGTCTACACCAGGGACGGAGAGCTGGTGCACATTGAAGGTGACTCCGAGCACCCCATCAACCGCGGGCAGTGCTGCCCCAAGGGAGCCTCCCTGTATCAGCTGATCGACAATGAGACCCGGGTGCAAAAACCCATGTACCGGGCCCCGGGGGCCAAGGAATGGAAGGAGGTGGAATGGGATTGGGCACTGGACGCGGTAGCCAAAAAGATCAAGCAAACCCGGGATGAGACCTTTGTCCAGACAGACGCCAAGGGCCAGACAGTCAACCGGACCGAAGGGTTAGCCCATGTGGGCAGCGCGGCCCTGGATAACGAAGAGTGCTTCCTGATGCAGAAATGGCTTCGCTCTCTTGGCCTGGTGTATATCGAGCACCAGGCCCGCATCTGACACTCGGCAACAGTAGCGGCTCTGGCAGAGTCGTTCGGCCGCGGGGCAATGACCAATCACTGGATCGATCTCCAGCATTCCGACGTCATTTTGATCATGGGCAGCAATGCCGCGGAGAATCACCCTCTTTCCTTCCAGTGGATCTCCAAGGCCAGGGAAAAAGGGGCCACCCTTATTCACGTGGACCCCAGGTATACCAGGACATCCTCGCAATCGGACATCTACGCCCCGCTGCGTTCCGGATCGGACATCGCCTTTCTGGGTGGAATGATCAAATACATCCTGGACAATGATCTGGTCCAGTCCGAGTATCTCCGCCTGTATACCAACGCCCCCTTTATCCTCAATCACGATTTCCAGCTCCCGGAGGATTTGGACGGGGTCTTTTCCGGCTATGACCCGAAGAGCAGGTCCTACGATCAAAGCACTTGGAACTTCGACACGGACGCAGACGGGACAATCCGCAAGGATATGTCCATGACCCACCCCAGATGCGTCTACCAGCTGCTCAAAAGGCACTACTCCAGATATGATTTCAAGACTGTTTCCGAAATCACAGGGACTCCCCAGGAGCTGCTGAAAAAGATCTATTCCGCCTATGCAGCCACCGGCAAGCCGGACAAGGTGGCCACCATCATGTACGCCATGGGCTGGACTCAGCATACAGTTGGAACCCAGAACATCCGAACCATGGCCATCGTTCAGCTCCTGCTGGGCAATATCGGCCTGGCCGGGGGCGGCGTGAACGCCCTGCGCGGAGAGAGCAATGTTCAGGGCTCAACAGATCACTGCCTCCTGTACCACATCCTGCCCGGCTACCTGAAAACGCCCAAGGCCTCGCAGCAAAGTCTGGACACATACAACACCGAGAGCGCTCCGACCACGCAGGAACCGTTGAGCGCCAACTGGTGGGGCAACTACCCCAAATATTCGGTCAGCCTGCTCACGGCCATGTACAAGGACAAGGCCACTGCGGACAACGAGTTCGGATATCACTGGCTGCCCAAGCTAGAAGACAACAAGGACTACTCCTGGCTGATGCTCTTTGACCAAATGTACAAAGGGAACTTCCAGGGTCTCTTTGCCTGGGGCCAGAATCCGGCCTGCTCCGGAGCCAACTCCACAAAGGTCAGAAATGCCCTGTCCAATCTGGACTGGATGGTAAACGTCAATCTTTTCGACAATGAAACCGGTTCCTTTTGGCGGGGCCCGGGCATGGATCCCGAACAGATCCAGACCGAGGTCTTTTTTCTTCCCTGCTGCTCTTTTGTGGAAAAGGAAGGCAGCATAACCAACTCCGGCCGCTGGGCCCAGTGGCGGTACAAGGCCATTGAGCCGCAGGGCCAGAGCAAGCCGGACGGAGAGATCCTCAACGAACTCTACTTCCGGGTCAAGCGGCTCTACGAAGAGGAAGGCGGCGCCAATCCCGAGCCGGTAGTCAATCTTAGCTGGGACTACGGGGAAAAGGACGCAAGGGGCAAGATCAAAGAGATCGACACCCATGCAGTGGCCAAGGAAATCAACGGGTACTTTCTCCGGGACACAGTGATCCAGGGCAAACAGTACAAAAAAGGGACCCTTGTCCCCAGCTTCGCCTTTCTCCAGGACGATGGCTCCACTTCCTCCGGGAACTGGCTGTACTGCAATTCGTACACTGAAGAAGGAAACAAGATGGCCCGGCGCTCGCTTGAAGATCCGTCCGGGATGGGGCTTTATCCGGAGTGGGCCTGGTGCTGGCCGGTCAACAGGCGGATCCTGTACAACCGGGCCTCGGTGGACGCCTACGGCCGTCCCTGGAACCCCAAACAGCCGGTCATCCAATGGGATACTGACCACTGGGAAGGAGACGTCCCGGACGGGGGCTGGCCGCCGATGAAGAATCCGGACGGATCCATGAATCCGAATTCCAAAAAGCCATTCATCATGAAGCCGGCCGGTGTGGCCAGCATTTTCGGGCCGGGCCGTCCGGACGGGCCGTTCCCTGAATTCTACGAGCCGATAGAAAGCCCGCTGACCTCGAACCCCATCCCCAAGAACAGCCACAGGATCAATCCTGTCCTGTCTTCTTTCTTCATTCCCAGCACCCAGCAAAATACGGAGTTCGATCTCTTTGCCGTGGACGACCCGCAATATCCATATATATGCTCCACCTACAGGGTTACAGAGCACTGGCAGTCCGGAGTCATGACCCGGCACACGCCCTGGCTTCTGGAGCTTATGCCCCAGCTGATCGTGGAAATCAGCGAAGAGCTTGGAGCCATCAAGGGCATATCCGATGGCGATTGGGTCCAGATCCAATCCATCAGGGGAAGAGTCAAGGGCGTGGCCATAGTCACCAATAGACTGCGGCCCTTCACCATCATGGGCAAGACGGTGCACCAGGTTGGGACATTGTGGTGTTTCGGCTGGCAATACCCGGAAGGCGGAAAAGCCGGGGACAGCGCCAATCTCCTGACAGCCTCCACCGGATGCCCGAACACCCTGATACCCGAGACCAAGGCCTTTATGGTCAACCTGCAGAAGCTCTAACAGGAGGAATGCGCCATGGCGAAGGGCGTTCTTGTCGATATCACCAAGTGTATAGGCTGCCGTTCGTGCCAGATAGCCTGCAAGGCCTGGCATAATCACGAAGCCGGTTATGAAGGACTGAACGGGACATATACAATGCCCAACCAGCTCAGCGCTGACACCTATACCCGAATTTCGTTCGTGGAAGGCGAACGAAACAACCAGCCGACCTGGAGCTTTGTCAAAAACCAGTGCCTGCACTGCCAGGAGCCGGCCTGCGCTTCCGCCTGCCCGGTAGGCGCTTTGCAGAAGACGAAAGAGGGACCGGTGATCTATGACCAATGGAAATGCATCGGATGCCGCTACTGCATGATCGCCTGCCCCTTTCACATCCCCAAATACGAATGGGACACCCTCAATCCCTGGGTCCAGAAATGCAACTTCTGCGCAGACCGGGTGGATGCAGGCATGGAGCCCGCCTGCATCAAGGCCTGCCCAATGAATGTCATGTACTTCGACGACTACGAAAAGGTAGTTCAGGAGGCCAAGAACAGGATCGCCAACCATCCGGGGAAATACATCAATCACATTTATGGCTTGAACGAGGCGGGGGGCACGTCCTGGATCTATATATCCGACCGTCCGTTTCAGGAGCTTGGTTTTGACACCCAGGTGGTCAAGGCCAGCTACCCGTCCTTTACCTGGGCCTCGCTGTCCAAAATCCCGTGGAAAGCAGTTGGGTTCGCAGCTGCCCTGTCAGCTATCGCCGTTTTTCGGAACAGGGGAAGCCGTAAGGAGGATGTATGACGTCCCAATCCAGATATCATTCCACCCGATTCTTTACCCCGTCCACCTGGGTTCTGCTCCTGCTGCTCATCATCGGTGCCGGAGCAGCGCTGTACAGGCTGGGGGCAGGTCTCGGACCGGCCACCAACCTGTCCGACGGAAACCCATGGGGCCTGTGGATCACCTTTGATGTTCTCACCGGCGTGGCTCTGGCCGCAGGCGGGTTTACCATCACCTGCGCCGTGTATATCCTGAACTGGAAGAAATACAAGCCGATCACCCGGGCGGCCACACTGACCGCTTTTCTCGGGTATCTCCTGGTCATGATCGGCTTGTTCCTGGATATCGGCAAGCCGTGGTCCTTCTGGCATGCCTGGGTCTTCTGGCAGCCCCACTCCGTGATGTTCGAGATCGTGGTCTGCCTGACCCTTTACTTTCTGGTCCTCCTGCTGGAGTTCTTGCCCTGGCTGCTGACCAAATTCTCATCACTGAGCAAACTACAGCGGATACTGGAAAGCAAGGCGGTCATCTTCCCCCTGGTCATTGCCGGCATTATGCTTTCATACGGGCACCAGTCCTCTCTGGGCGGTCTCTTTCTGATCACTCCGGACCGGCTGCATCCCTTGTGGTCTACCCCCATGCTGCACAACCTCTTCTTCCTCTCGGCAATCTGCGCCGGGCTGGCCATGGTCTCCATCGAGACCATGCTCAGCAGCAATGCCTTTGGCAAAGAGCCTGAATCCGACATCCTGGAAGGGCTGGGCCGGGGAACGGCCATTGCCTTGCTGGTCTATACCGCAGCCCGGATGATCGACCTGGGCGTTCGGGGCAATATCCCGTACATCTTCGAAGGCAGCGGAGCCAGCCAGTTGTTCCTGTTTGAGTTCGGGATCTGCGCTGTCCTGCCCATGATCTTTCTGGCGGCCAAGACAATCAGAACCTCCCTGCCCTCTCTGCTCTTCTTCCAAGGTCTGGTCCTGATTGGCGTTGTTTTTTACCGCTTCAATGTGGTCTTAAGCTCCCAGCAGCAGATGGGCGGCACCTACTTCCCCTCCCTGGTGGAGATCGCGGTCACAGTGGGCCTGGTCGCGGGCGGGGTCTTCCTCTACCGCCTGGCGGTGACCTATCTGCCCATCTTTGCACCTGCTGAACACTCAAAGTAGTTGCCCGGGATAACATACCGGCCCTCGCAAAAAGGCCGGGAGGCTGAGCCTCCCGGCCTTTTTGCGGGATCAGCATCACTCCGGTCTCAGGGAATTTGTTCCACGGATGCAAACTTCGGTTCGTGCAGCGGGATGAGGATATCGGCCTGCTCCTTGACCCGCTGCATTATGTCGTAGGCATGGTAGGTATTGACCACTGTTCCCGGCGGAATGACCTCCATCTCCAGGCCCCGGATCTGAGGGGGAGGGAAGAAGTTTTCCTCGATCACGCAAAATCCGGTGATGGCCGCCAAGCCATGCTTGGTTTGAATCCAGACCGTCAGCCCTCCTTCAGTGTGCACAGGCGTATGCATGACCCGAATATCGGGCAGAATCTCCTGTCCGTCGACAACGGTCTGAATCTGCCCGTTTTCTTCTATATCCTCGATAAAATCTTCCAGATAGCGATAATCAAGAGGATGGGGATTATGCACGGTCTCCAGCTCCCGGCTGTGGCAGTAAAAGACCGCATTGGTGCACTTGGAGTCGTTTTCGCAGTGGTCATTGTGCAGATGAGTATGAATAACCACGTCAATATCCTCAGGCGTGAGACCGAACCTGGCCAGTCCCTGCTCAAAAGTGAATATCGAACCCTGGATAGCCTTCTCCCGCGCCTCGGATTGAATAGGATGCATCTCTCCGGTGTCGATGATGATATTCTTGTCACCGCCCTGAATATACCAGGAGTAGATAGGAATGGTGTACTCCCGGCCGTAATCGTGCTGGTAGGTCATCATCCCTTTGTCAAAGACCTTTGTGCCCACAACAATGGGATGTATGGCATATGTCATGTCTGCCTCACTTAAGTATCTGCGTGCAGCCTGAGGCAACAGTGAAAATCCTTGACAAGGATACGCAAGAGCCAATCTGTGTAGGAGGTGACCAGCTCGTATCCTTTGTCCATACATGGGCGAATACAAACCGCAGGCCGCGACGCGGGTTTCAACGAATTGTCTTTGAGTATCATTTCGCAGGATGCTCTGTCCAATCAGCAGATCCCGTTTTCGTATCCGTCTTGCGATACCCCGACTTCCCCTGGTATACACCATAAAGGAAAGGAGTTGTGATGAAAAAAACTGTTCTCATCGATACAGATCCCGGGGTGGACGATGCCCTGGCCCTGCTCTGGGCCCTGCATTGCCCCCTGCTTGAGATCAAGGCCATCACCACGGTCTGCGGCAATGTGGATGTGGACACGGCAACCGCCAATCTTGGTACCGTCCTCGATGTTGTCTCAGGTCCTTGCCCTGTGCTGGCCCAAGGAGCCAAGCGTCCTCTGGTCCGGGAACCATACTTCGCCAATCATGTCCACGGAGCAAACGGCCTGGGCGGATCCCGAACAGGTACAGACCCAGCCTCCCGTCTTCTTGCTCTGTCCAAGCGGGAGGCAAAAGATGAGATTGCACACCAAGCACTGATATCTTCAGAACCCCTCACCGTTGTCACCCTGGGGCCGCTGACCAATATCGCCCTGGCCTTGGAAGACTGCCCCGAGCTTGCGGACAGGCTGACTGAAATCGTTATGATGGGCGGGGCCTATCTCGGACCTGGAAACATCACTCCGGCTGCGGAATTTAATATTTTTACCGATCCCGAGGCCGCGGATCGTGTCTTTCGCTCCAAAATCCCTGTGACTGCTGTCGGCCTGGACGTCACCCGGCAGGTCAGACTGGACCGGGACACTTTGGATACCTGGGTCCAAGAGTCCAATTCTTCGGCCAGGCAAAAGATCCGGGAATGGACCGTCCATTCCTTGAGCTATATGCAGAAGCTGGATGGCCGAGCTTCAATCTTTCTGCACGATCCTCTGGCAGTCATAGCCACCGTCGCTCCGGGGCTAATCACCACCGAGCCTATGCATGTCGAGGTTGAAACAAAGGGCAAGCTCACTCAGGGGATGACCCTGGCCGACCGCCGGCCCATCCTGGATATATGGAAAGAAGCACCCAATGTTCGGGTTTGCACACAGGTGGACAGCAATCAAAGTCTGAAACGTTTTCTGCAAGGAATTCCATGAACCGGGTCATTGTGGTCGGCAGCGCAAACACGGACCTGGCCGTACGGGTTGAAAACCTTCCCTCCAAAGGGGAAACGGTCATGGGCCGGGACCTGACCTTCTTTTTTGGAGGCAAGGGTGCCAATCAAGCCCTGGCCGCTTTGCGTTGCGGAGCGGATGTCCTGCTCATCGCCAGGATCGGAACGGATCATTATGGACAAAGACTGGCCCGGCACCTCAAGGATTCCGGGCTGCCCGCCGCCGGGATAGCCGCTGATGACGAGCATCCAGCCGGGCTGGCCTTTATCCTCGTCGAGCCGGGCGGAGACAACCAGATAACCGTTGTGCCTGGAAGCAACCAGCATCTGTCTCCTGCCGATGTCCGGGCCTGCGCGGATTGGTTTGCTCCAGGATCAGTCCTGCTCACCCAGCTGGAAATCCCCATGGACACGGCAGCAGCAGCCTTGGAGCTGGCCAAATCCTGCGCTATGACCACCATCCTCAATCCGGCCCCGTTTGCTCCTCTTTCCCGGTCCATCCTGGCCGCAACCGACATCCTGACCCCCAATCAAGGCGAAGCCGTCGCTCTCTGCGATTCTGCAGAGGATATCATGCAGGATCCGTCCCAGCATTTGGCCCCGGTTCTGGATCTGGGCCCCAAAGAAATCATTATAACCCTTGGACAGGACGGGGCCCTGCGTGTGACCAGAAAAAGGCAGCTGCACATTCCGGCCAGTCCTGTCCGGGCCGTGGACACGGTGGGTGCCGGAGATGCGTTCAACGGTGCCCTGGCCGCAGCCATGGCCCACGGATGCAGCATGCAAAATGCCTTGCGTTTGGCTGGTGCCGCCGGGGCTCTGACCGCGGCCACCCCCGGAGCCCAGGAAGCTCTTCCCAGTCAAGAAGATATCGAGGTCCTGGCAGGTGTCCGCTTTGGCTCTCAGGGCCACGGTCGGGACCCGGGGTAAAATCCAGCAATGCTTGTCATCTATCTGATACTACTTATCCTGGCTTTGCCAGGCATCGTGGCCCTGGGCACCTGCCTTTCGTCCGCGGGGATCAACCTGGGGCATGGGCAGCTGCACAAGGCCGCTGCCCACACCGGCCTTTCCCTTGCCCAGGTGTTTCTGCGCACCCTGGCCTCAAGCTGCTTGGGAAGCGCCTACTCCCTGCTGACCAGCTTGATACCCGCGCAAAAAGGGCTGCATTCGGCAGATCCGGGAGAGAACACGAACCGGCAGCCCATCCTTCTGGTCCACGGCCTGTACCACAACCGCTGGGCCTGGCTGTTTTACCGCCATTGGCTGCCTAAGGCGGGCTTCCCCAATCTGTACACCTGGTCCTACCCCAGCTTTGGCCGGGACTTTCATTCGCTGTCCCATGAACTGGCCCAGGAGGTGACCGAACTGGCCCACACCCATCCCGCTCACCAGGTAATTTGCATCGGGCACAGTTTGGGCGGGCTGCTCATCAAATCAGTTATAAACACACCTGAGACAGCCAATCACATTAGCCTTGCCGTCACTTTGGGGACCCCTCATCGGGGAAGCGTGCTGGCTTCAGCCGCGGTGGGCAAGCTGGGTCGAAGCCTGAGATACAACGGAGATCTGGTCCGTTCCCTGGCGGACAGAGACAAATGCTCCACGACGACAAAAGTGAGCATCTTCGCCCCCCTGGACAATATGGTCGCCCCGGCCTGCGCCCTGCATCCCCAGAATCCGGGATGGAAAGAGGTCCAGACTCCACCTGTGGGCCATATCTCCCTGCTTTTCCACCGTCCGACCGCCAAGCAGGTGCTGGCCTGCATATCCGAACATGCAGGCCCATTTTCCGGCCCGGAGCAAACCTCCCTGCCACCCAGCATCCATAGGAGCCAAGGGAAATGACTGTCTCCAGGCAGTGAGGGAGCCATGCACAGCCCGGACCTCATCTCATGATGCCTTTTGTGAACAGGAATGAATATTGACATGGGAGACCGATAGGATACTATGCACAATACTACGCCTAAAAGAAGTGACAGCAAATGGTCCGCGGATTGAAGGACAAAGGAGCAATACTATGGAATACAAGGATATGAAGACATTCCTTGTGGGGCTGTGCCTGAGCGGGCTCCTGGCTGGATCAGGGCTGGGGATCTCCGCCACGCTCGCCGGCTGCGGGTGAGGATCCGCCAACAGCAGTGCGGTCGGCAATGCTAACAGCAGTGGTTGAGGAGCCGCCACCGGGGACGCAGGTAGCGAGCCCGCAGGCAGCGGCTGAGGCGCAACTGACCAAGGTTCCGGAGGAACCGACCAGGACAAGACGCAGCACGGAGATACCGATCAGGATTCAAAGGATACTGAAGCACCTGCACCAAGCGGTTGAGGCGGAGGCACAAACTAGCGCGGGTCGCGCTGGAAAACACTCGCAAACCGGGCAGGGCATGAGGGGCGTAGGTGCTCTGCCCGGGGAGATTTACCATGGCGGACACCACCTTCTGGAAGCAGGTCTTTCCCGCCTGCCACCTGGCCATGGGGCAGACCCTGTGGACAGATGCCGAACACCGGGGTGACCATGACCACCTGGATGCCTTTCCTTCCACCTTGCAGCAGGTAATTCAAGACCGGGATCATCTGGCCTTCCTCCCGGATCTGGCCAGGCTGGAGATTGCTGTGCACCGCTTGCAGGATTGCCGGGCACAGCGCGGGAAAGCGGGCATTAAGGTCAATCCATGCCTGGAGCTTTTGGAGCTGGAATGGACCAATCTCTGGACCATGATTCCGAACAGGAGCACACATCCCCCCCTCACCCCTGAATATGGCAGTCAGCGAATTTTGGTCTGGCAGGATACAAGTGGCCGTGTCCGCTGTCGTCCAGCAACGGAACCCGATCTCGCCGCACTCAAGCTGGTGACCGAAGGCATCTCTGTACCTGAAGCGGCGGCACAGACCGGGTATCCTCAGTCGAGGATCTGGCCGATTTTGCACAAGGCACTACGGGAGGATATCCTGCTGCAAGGTGAGAGCTTGATTCGGCGTGCCTGGAGCATCCCGGCTGAGCTGGAAAAATATCAAGCAGCACAAGCATTCACCCTTCAGTGGCACATAACCCAGGCCTGTGATCTGAACTGCAGGCACTGCTACGGACGGGAAGCCAGGGATCCACTGCGCTTGGAACAGGCAATGGATGTCCTTGACGATTTCGACCACTTCTGCCGCACCAAAAACGTCCACGGGCAGGTTAGCTTCACCGGCGGGAACCCGATGCTCCATCCCCAATTGGACACAATCTTTGAGGAAGCGGTCAACCGGGGGTTTACAGTAGGTTTTTTGGGAAATCCGACCTCCAGGGAACGGCTCCAAAGCCTGCTGCACAAAGGGCCGATCACATTCTATCAAATCAGTCTCGAGGGTCTGGAAGAACACAACGACTACATCCGCGGCCCAGGGCACTTCCAGCGATCATTGCAGTTTCTGGATATCCTGCGGGAGCTGGGCATATATTCAATGGTCATGCTCACTCTGACCCAGGCAAACACCGGCCAGGTCCTCGATTTGGCCCGGGAGCTGGAGGGCAGGGCCGATCTGTTCACCTTCAACCGTCTCTCCACAGTAGGATCAGGAGCGTATTTGACCCCCGCAGACAGGGAGGAGTTCACCAGACTCCTTGCCGCCTATCAGGCCCAGGCCAAGGAAATTTCCGGAATGGGCTTCAAGGACAACCTGTTCAATGTCTACCGCTCGCAGCATGACCTGCCCTTGTTCGGCGGGTGCACAGGCTATGGCTGCGGGGCGGCCTTTAACTTTGTGGCCCTTCTCTGTGACGGAGAGGTCCATGCCTGCCGCAAGTTCCCCTCTCCTCTGGGAAATATCCATGACCACTGCCTGGAGGAGATCTACGACTCAGAATTGGCCGATTCGTACCGGCAGGGGCCGTCGGAATGCCAGAACTGCCGCCTTCGCCCTGTGTGCCGGGGCTGCCTGGCAGTGATCCACAGCTGCGGCAAGGATGTATTCACCGCCAGGGATCCTTATTGCTGTTCTCGGCCTGATGAACCGAATTTGTCCGTGGGGACTGAACGCTTACGCTGAACCTTGCACATAGAGTCGGGGACGCAAGAGGTGTGCATAGCGCAAAGCCTCGTGCCAGTCTTGGGTGTAGAACTGGTCAACTTCGTGTATTCGTGAGGGTGGAATCAGATCATCCCGGCCCAGAAACGATTCAGGCAAAATATACGCCGCATAGCCTATGAGATACAGCAGGCCGTCGCCAAGCTTGCGGTGTACAAACTTCAAAAACGGGGATTGAGTCCGAGAATGATCATGCGTAGAGAGCTGATTGAACTTCCGGATAAGCCTTAACTGCTTTTCAGAGAACGAGGCATTCTTAGCAGAAATTTGTATATCTTCAGGCCGATAGTCTGCACCGACATAGTCTGCGAGGGCATCAATTGCCGCAAACGGCTTGTTGATGAACTCTTCCTGAAACATAACAAATACAGGATGAGCGAAATGCTTCTCCAGTATGCGTATCTTTTGGCAATAATCTAGGTTTCTGATTTTTACAACCCCAGTATCGTTCTGAAGATCGAAAAAGTGGTCAAAGTGCTTACAGCCATGCTTGCGTATATAATACTTGTACTTGGACTTGATCATTCTTCCATGGCTTCGTAAAATCAGGATTGGACGAGTATCAGGATATCTGACAGCAACTTCCCGAATCTTGCGCATATATTTTTCTTGTTCCGGCTCCAGCTCTCGCGAGAGCAGAAATCTCTTGTCAGGAGAGCTTGCAATAATCTCATCCTTGCTTCTGAAGTCATGCTTCTTGATGAAGTGAATATTGCTCAAGCACGGAAAGACACTTTCCTGCAAGAAAGTCGATGCGGTCTTGTGCAGGCCGAGATGGAAGTATATTTCCTTGTCTTTTTCCGGACCGGCAACAGTTTGTTCGTTTTCCGCGTCAAGGCCGGGACGAATGCGCATTATTCTGGCTCCTCATTTCCCACCGGGCACCCCAGCTCGCATAACCGGCAATACTTGACTGCATACCCATAATCATCTTTCGCCCCCGGCAAAGTGCCTGATTCAAAAGCGTCAATAGATGTACGCAGGGCCTGCTGCTCTTCGTCTTGGTCAGCCAGGGCCTGTACGGCTTCATCGATGTCCAGGCCCATCTTCTGGTTGCAGACCACCCGGTCATAGCTTCCATCTGTACCTGGAAGTATAGATTGATGCATGATCTCGGAGGAATAGACCTGCTCGGCAAATGCATCGACCGGACAGGCCCTGCGGCAGAACTGCTCACAGCCCTGACAGGGATCAAAGGTAACCGGCCCGGTTGGCTGGGCCTCCAGACTGAGCAACAAGGCTCGAAACCGGACCCGCGCCCCGAACCGAGGCGTGATCACCAGATTGTTGCTGCCCACACAGCCCAAGCCGGCCATCACAGCCGCATCCTTGAGAAAGATGCCTCCTTTCTCGATGAGGTAGGGCATCTTCCAGGTCCGGCAGGCAAAAGATGTCTCCACCCAGGCCGAAAGATCCCGATTGATGCGCATCAGGATCCGATTTCCGGATGTTCCTTTCCCGTCCCACCAGTCCATCTCCGGCTTCTCTTCCGGATGGGACACCCCGATGACCACAACAGAGCGGGCCTCCGCAGGCCAGGCCACTTCCTGTCTTTTGTCCCCATCGGGCCAGTGGGTGTCCAGATCGCTTCCGATTTTGGGGTATAAAAGATGCGAGGGGGATCCACGCAATGCATCGACGCCAGCGACACCGGCAATATCCGCGCCCAGGGAAAGGGCCTTGTTCACCACTGCGCCGGTTATCTCTGATGCTGTCGGCATTGGTTGCTCCTGTGCAAATTGCTGTTCGATCTGGAGTGGGGAATAAATTGGCACGCATTGACGGCGGCCCATGGGTCTTATTTATGCATGAACAGACATGGACAAGGCATCTGTAGGACAATGCTGGGCACAGGCAGGTCCTTCCCCCCTCTGCACACAAAAATCGCATTTGTGCATCACTCCCCGGCTATCGAATTGGGGAACTTGATAGGGACAGGCATCCCGACAGACGCCGCACCCGACGCAGACCTCCTGGTCCACGACAACAATGCCGTCCCCTTCCCGCTTGACGATGGCCCCGGTCGGGCATTCCTGAACACAGGCCGGATCCTCGCAGTGCCTGCAGACCAAGGGAAAGAACTCCCTGCATATATCCGGATACGCGCCTTTCCAGACCTCCTGGATTACAATGGGCCAAATACCCGGCTCAAGGTCGTGGACTTCTTTGCAGGCCAGCTCGCAGGTCCGGCACTTGACGCACCTTCCTGGATCAAAGCGTACCCCGGTGTCGCTCATTGCTCTCTCCTCGTAAGCATCCAGCACCCTTCCAAAGGCCCTTGAACTCACACCTCTTCTCCACTCTCATCTCCCTTCTGCCTTCCGGATCTGAACCAGGGTCTGCTTGGGCATGGCCGTTACCAGGGGATCAAACGCGTCCGCAGGATCCGTGCTGTACATGAGATTCACATTCGCCCCGCCCTCCACCAGGGAAAACCCCTCCAGACCGAGCTCTTCGCATCCCTGCCACCACCCGTGCAGGCTCATGACCGTATCCGGACGGATGCCCGGCGTATACTGGGCCTGGAGACTGATCCGGCCGTGGGGGGACTCCACGATGACCCAGTCCCCATCTTCTATGCCTCTGGCCTTGGCTGTATCCGGATGCAGATGCAGCCAGGGATAGGGCTGCATCTCCCGCAGATAGGGGATGTTGCGCAGCCACCCGTGGCAATAGGCGTCCGAGGTATGGGTGTCGGTAAAGATCAGGGGATATTTTTCGGCCAGATCCGGGGTCCCGGTCTGACCTTCCGGAGGTTCCCTCCATTCCGGCATTGGGGCAAAGCCGTGGGCTGCAAAGGTCGTATTGTACAGGGCCACTTTGCCCTGGGGCAGATACGGTGCCTTGGACAGCCTGGTGCTGGGAGTGGAAAAGATCTGCTCGTACTTTTCATAGACCATGGGCTTTGGCTCGTACACGATCCCGGTGGGATAGGCTCTGAGCTCCTCCATGCTGAAGCCAAAGTTCTCCAGCTGATAGTCCATGCATCTCTCTATACTTCCCTCCCAGAAGTATTCGCCGTAGCCCATCTTCACTCCCAGATCCAGCCAGAACTGGTAGTCGGACCCATACTCGCCCAGGGGCTCAACCACCTTGTTCCGGGCCATGATCCAGTTTCCGGCCACTTCAAAGGGATGATCACACTCGTACATGCTGGCCACCGGAACAACCACGTCGGCCCAGGGCATGGCCGCAGTCTCCATCACATCGATCACGGCCAAGAAGTCCACCCTGCGCAGGGCCTCAATGACCCGACCCGGATTGCGGGTGCTGACCGTGGGCTGGGTCCCAGGGGCAATGATCGAATGAATTGGATACGGATCCTGGGTCAGAACGCTTTCCAGACAGCTGTAGTAGGCGGACGAGGGCCCTTCAATGAAGGGCTGAAACGGCATGGCAACTTCCGGAGCCACCAGCTTATTGATCAGTTCCGGGGTAAAGAGCTCCCAGGGGGTTACCGGGTTCAGCTTGGGCATGTCACTGCCCACCGGGACCACATTGCCCCCGGGCCGGTCCAGATTGCCGCTGATTGCAATCAGGGCGGCCACAGCCCGAACCGCATTGCTTGAGTTCACGGTCTGATCAAAGGCGTTTCCGGTTATGATGCAGGCCGATCCGGAAGTGGCGTACATCCTGGCCAAATCCCGGATCTTTTGTGCAGAAATCCCGGTTATCTCTTCAGCCCACTGCGGGGTGTACTGCCGGACATGGTCGGCCAGTTGATCGAATCCATAGCACCATCTGGAGACAAAATCATGGTCATAGATATTATCCTCAATCACGACCTGTAGCATAGCCAGGGCCAAGGCCCCGTCCGTCCCCGGCCTGATCGGAATCCAGACATCGGCCCGGGCTGCGTCCGGCTGCAGTTCCGGCTTAATGGACACAACCCTGGCCCCTCTTTCCCGGGCTTTGAAAATCTTTTGCAGCCGTCCCTGCGGCCCGCCGGAAAAGACAGGATTCGCACCCCAGATCAGAATGAGCTCGCTCTGGTCCAAATCCGCCCCACGCATGCCCAGCATGGGAAAGCCCACTATATAGGCAAAGCCGAAGGCCTGTTGAATCGCGCACAGTCCGCTGTGCCCGTAGTTCGGACTGCCGTGCACAGCCAGAAACCGCTGCAGGTAGTCGTTGTAGCTCCGTCTGGCTGGAGAGAGAATGGCCAATGATTCCGGGCCGTACTTCTCCTTCTGCTCCCCGAGCTCACCTGCGATCAGAGTGAGGGCTTCATCCCAGGATATGGGCGCAAACTTGCCCTCCCCGCGCTTGCCGGTTCGCTTCAGCGGTGTCTTGAGCCGCTGCGGAGAGTACAGCCACTGTGTGGAGGCAAATGCCTTGGGGCACAGTCGTCCCTGATTGGTGGGCGCCTCCGGCATGCCGGCAATATCTACAAGCCGGCCGTTGTGGATGTAGCAGTTGACGCCGCATCCGGCCATGGGGCCGCACATGGAGCAGAATGTAGGGATCTTGTGCATAAACAGCTCGAAACTTTACAAACTGGATAATTCGCCTGCGGCAGTCAAGCCTGCGAATTATGATTCTTCGACGTAGCTTGTGGATTTTTGCAGTTTACCATCTCTCTTTGGGCTCATGACCTTTTTTCCGGCCTCTGCCATTGTCATGGCCTACTTTTCGTCCCCTGCCGCGATCATGTGCTTTTTTCTCCATCATTTCACGGCTTTTTTCCCATCCCTTGGTTTGCTCGCGTCTTTCCAGCCCTCTTTCCCGGTCATGGTCTCTGCGCTCTCTATCCCAGTGCTCTTCAACACCCCGTTTTCTTTCATCAAAACGTTCGTTGGCCCGGCCCCGGTCATGACCACGCTCGAACCTTTCCTCTTTCATATCCCGTTTCTTATCAAACCTCGCTCTATCCCGATCACGTTCCCTCTCAATCTCCTCCCGGCGATCGAACCCATCTCTTTTACGGTCGAACCGATCACCGTCTCGATCTCTATCCCGGCCAAACTCATCCCTCTTTCTTTCGCCTCGGCGTTCAAACTCGTCTTCTCTCCGCTCCCGCTCTCTGTCCAGCCGCTCCTGTTCCCGTTCCCGCCGACGTTCGAGCTCGTCTCTTCGTCGTTTTTGCTCCCTCTCGATCTCATCTCGTCTCCGGTCCAGACCCCGATCTCGCTCGGCCTCCACCCTCTCCATCCGCTCTTTCTTCTTTCGCAGCATTCGCTCGATCTCTTCCTGAGTCCGAGCAGCCTCTTGGCCCTCCACTCCGTGCTCACTCTGCACAAGCATTATTGCGGGTTGCAAAAGCACGTCCCAAACACTTTTTTCATACCTGAACTCACTGTCAGGTTGGGCCGTGGCCGGAGCTGCAACAATGGTTAGGGCCAGCACGAGGCCGGACAACACATAGAACGTCCTTTTCATTTGGTTGCTCCTCTATCACGTGGTTGAAGACAAATACGCACAAGAACAATAACCCTACGGTTTTCGGTGTCAATAAATCCAAAGTCCTGGCAGGGTGCCCAAACCCGGACTGGAGGGACCGGACCGCGAGCCCCCCTGGCGGGCATTACCTGCATTGCTGTGTATTATGCGGCCCGTTGGTGTGATCTCCCTCATCAATCAGCTGCCCCATGACCGTTTGCGCCTCACCTCCCGGCACAATCCCGCCGATTTCGGCTTCCAGGGCCTTTACTCCGTCTTGTTTTGTAATCGTTACGGATGCTGTGGCTCGACCTTGTGGATCTATTTCTGTGATGACCCAGGTGCATCTCAGTCTCTCGCCAACATAAACCGGCCCCTTGAATCGGAGATTGAAGGCAGAAGCCAGCCATCCAATCTGTCCCCCGATCTCGGTAATCAGACTTGCAACCAGCAATCCGTGACAAATCGGGGCCGAAAAATTCCGGGCCGCAGCAAAACGGGCATCGAAATGAACAGGATTATAATCCCGTGAGATCCGGGCAAACCGAAGCACGTCGTCATTTGTAAATGTCCGGAACGTTTGAAATGAATCCCCGACTTGAAGGCCCTCTGCGGCCCGCTCCCTGAGACCTGCCATCTCTGACCTCCTCTTCAGTCAGCTTTGCCTCCGGCAGATCCGACATCTCCTTTGGGCCAACGAGTCCCAAAAAAGAGAACTTGCCGGATTAATCATGAATGAAACTGTCCGCTTACCCTCTCCTCCGTCATTGCTTGCCCCGGCACGCAGGCAATCATCGCTCTCAAGGCGTATACACGGAACATGCCTTTGGTCAAGAATGCCGATGCATACGCAAGCATGCGTCTAGGTCACGATCGTTTGGGGCAGTTTGGGGCACGAAAGACATGGCATTGCGCAAAAAAGAGTTGCAACGGTGGGAACTGATATTTCCGCAAGCCCGGACGGTACAAGTAAGTTCAGCCGGCCATTTCGTCCAGGAGGAAGCGCCGGATGAGCTTGCCGAAACCGTTATCCCTTTTCTCAGCGAGGACCCGTAGTCCATCAAGGCACTGTTAAAATCAACATATGTGCATTGACTATCAGGAGTACGTACAACACGGTCTCAAGTATGTGGGCAAGCCTCCAATCTGTGTTGAGCTCGGCCTGCGCTGCAAATAAGGTCCGCAACAAGAGAGGGCTTGTCTCGCTATGCTCCTGTAATCATCCCTCTCGAAAGCTTATCCTTCGTTCCAATGCGGGGTTGGGCTATGGCCAACCCCGCATTGGGGCCGCCAAGCACACCGCTGACAGCGGCCAATCTGAAAGTACATCCCCATCTCTGTTTACTCATCCTATATGCGATACCATTATTTGACGATAGGCAGCACGGCCCGGAATTCATCTGTATTCGACCGCTTGGCCCACTCAAAGATAACGATCTCTGCCGAAGTAACCACCGCCCCGGCCTGCCGCAGCTGAGACACGGCGATATCCCGGTTTTCCTTCAGCCTGGAAGCGACTGCGTCGGCTGTCAGGTGCACCTGAAAACCAGCCTGAATCAGATCCAAGCTGGTCTGCAACACGCAAACATGGGCTTCCGTTCCAGCCACCACTATTTTTTGCTTGCCAAAGGACTGTACCCAGGGAACAAAATCCGGCTCCAGACAGGCACTGAAATGCTCCTTGGCAAATACCCTGGGGTGACCAATGGCGTTCACAATGTCCGGATGGGTACCGCCCAATCCTTTGGCATACTGTTCAGTGAGCAGGATGGGAATATTTAAGAGTTTAGCGGCCTGAATGAGCTGCCCGGTTCGTTTGGCCACCTGATCCCAGCCTGATATTGCCTTGAGCATGGAGGTTTGCAGATCAACGATCAAAAGCAGGCTGTCTTCCTGAATGGCCACATAATCGTGCCGCATGAGCATACCTCCAAGGTAATCATTCACCCTGACTTTTTCCAACGAAGACATGACGGAAACGGCATGCGACTCTCATCTTTGGCTACAGTGATAATACCTTGCAGGTAGTTAACATATTGATTTCATACAACAAAATATTCTCTTTTTTCAAATGGTCAATCTCGGTTTATGAACCAAAGGTAGGATTTTGAGGGATTAGGGGTTGCTCGTGCCCTCCCGCCGAACTGCGGCCCGGCAGGAGGGTGTGGAATATACGGCCAGAGGTTACAGGGTCTGCAGGGAAAAGCCCTGCTTGTCCCGGACCAGGACAAATACCCTGTCTTCTCCTTGGAAGGTACAGAAACCGAAGTCGTAAATGTCCTTGGATATTTTCTTTGATTCCCAGGTCTCCTGAATGTTCTGCCCGTTCCATTTCAGCCCCACCAGGCTGTCCTGGGCATTTCTGTCGCCCATGAGGTCCTTGATCCGGTTCAGGCCGGCACGGGTCTGCCGCTGTTTGTTGATCACAAAGGCTTGGCCGTCGAATGCATTCTTGAGCACCAAGCGTCTTGGAGCAAAGACAAGGCGGGAGTTCTCCTCCATGGCTTGGGTGAATTTGGCCTTGTCCCTGAGAACAGGATAGGATGTAAGATGAAACTGGCCGTAATTCTTGTCGCTTATATCATTAAGCTCTTCTGTGGGCACAAAGTAGACGGCTACATCGTTTGACGGCTCCAGGATGAGCACATGATCCGAAGCCTGGGGCTGGAAGGCGAACTGATAGAGGGCATAGATATTGGCCGCCGGCTCGTACAAACCGCGGTTTACCAGCTCCTGGCTCTCTGCGTCCCAGGTGAAGCGGCAGATGTCCCCGGCATAGGGCTCGGATTCCCCCTTTTTTTGTCCGATAAGGACCTGCTCGCCGTTTCTGTCTTCAATCACCCGCAGGTAGTAGGGGAGGTCCCGGGCATAGGTGCGCACCCGACCGTCTTGGCAGGCCAGTATTCGGGAACTGATGAACGTATCCTCTCCATAGGGCGTGTCCTTGACTTTTCCCATGGTCACAACAAGCTCATCCTGCCCGTCGCCGGTTATATCCAGGGCATGCAGATGCAGCCCCACGCTGTTTTCCAAGTCAAATGAGCTATCGGCCAGCTGCTGCAGCCTGCCCTCCTGGTAATCGTAGATATCCAAGCCGTTGTCCCGGAGCAGGGCGAACTCCGGGCCGGGGTTCCCGTCCGCCTCACAAGGCACAAAGCGTGAGTACTTGCGCTCCAATCGAAGGACCTCTCTGTGGTAAAGGGGCTGGGCCTGCTCAAAGCCTGCTGCCTGCTTTTTCGGCTTTTCGGTTTCCGCAGATGGAACCTTTGTGTCCATGCCTGAAGACTGATTGGATGCAGGCGTCTTAGATGCTGTCTCCTGGATCGCGGAGGCCTGGGCAAGGTGCAGAGGGACTCCAGCCGCAGCAGTGGTCTGGATGTCAGTGGAGATCTCTTGGGTACGGGCAAAAAATGTATCTCCAGAGTACAGGGACTGCACCTTAACCGCCAGATTGTCTCCAGCAATGCCTTCCAGGCGCAGGAGAAGGCCGTAGCGGTCGGCATAGCGCTGGATGTCGCGGCCGTAGACCTCGACTACCTCATAGTTATTTTCCAAAAGCGTATCAATCAGGTGGGTGTACTGGGCAGACGATTCCTTTTCCCGTATGTTCGTGTACACATAGAGCACCGGGGAAGCCGGTTGGGCCACAAGATCGCCCTCTTCAATGGCACCTCCCAGGCTGGTCAGGGTCTGGGCCAGGACCTTGTCCTCGAACTGCGATTCCACCCGGATGACTCCGGCTGAAGGCAGAAGATAGTCCGGAACGTCAGTGTCCTGCTTGAGCACGAGGAGCTCATGCCCCCTGGAAACACTTTCGTCTGATGCGGCAAAGGCCAGGCGTCCGCTGTGGACCTCGTCCACAGGGGAGAGAATGCGGTGTCGGGGCGGATACTTGGAACCCAAGTGCTCGATCAGCCGCTCATAAGAAACGGCGTCTGCATGGACCAATCCCGGAACAAAGGCTAGAAGGACAAAAAAAAAAGGCGGCCTTTACTGCGGAGGGAAACATATGATGCTGCTCCTTCTTATTTTACAAACAGGGGAGCAACTCCCCTGTTTGTAATCAGCGAGAAGTTCGGGAAACAGAAAGGCTTCCGTTTAGAAGCTCCATCTCATCTCAAAGGTGTTCATGATCGCAGTCTGGTCGAAATCGTCTCCGTGCAGATCCTGGATCCCATCCCCTGGCTCGAAGATCGACAGCGTATTGCCCAGGGAAAAGTGGTTGGTGAAATTGTAGGTCAGATTCACGTCGAACTCCAGGCCCATCTCGTCGTCAATGCTATTGCCTTCCACATCTTCCAGGGCCCCGGTATCTTCAAACTGGAAGTACTGCAGCATGGCCTTGTACTCCCAGTTGTCCCGGGAACCTTTGGCCCCCAGCCCCATGGAGACCATGCCCGGAGAGTTGGCAGAGGCCGAGTTGCTGATCCCACCATAGCCCTGGCCTATATCTTCATCAATACCCAACATGCTCGGGGTCCCGTCGTACAGATTGCTGCCCAGGACCGGAATGGCTCGGTAGATAAAGGCGTTTTCCATGCCAAAGACCGGGGCATATCTGGCGATATTGGTCACAGCGTTGTAGGCGTCTATATCTCCGTCGTTGGCATCCCCGTCGCCCTGGTAGAAGTAGCCTCCGATAAAGGGCTTGAACAGGGAATGGACATCCGCTTCCAGGGCGGCGAACAGGGCATAGGATTCAATGTCCACGTCGTCTGTGTTGCCATTGGCTAATTCGTGGTTGTCTTTCTCCCCAGTGATGTAGACAAGCTCCGCCCTGGGGGTGAAGATGCCGAAGTCAGTAGGTACCACCGGCATAGCCGGTGGCTTGCCTAGCCCTAGAAGGGCCTTGTTACTTGCACCCCTTAAGGGGTACTTGAGGTTGGGGCTGAACCCAATCCTCGTTCCAGTTAGCAGTTACTACGTGCTCCCCTAAAAGGGGCTACGCATGTCTGTATCGTATTGGTCTTCTATCATTTCATGTTGTTCCTGGTTCTGGATATATTTTCGTACCTTGGCTTCATCTAATCCAACGGTGCTTACGTAATATCCTCTGGCCCAAAAACTATGGCCACGAAAATTCTTACGCAATCTACTGTACTTCTCAAATATGATCATGGCGCTCTTGCCTTTCACGTAACCTACTATGTTTGCAACTGAATATTTGGGCGGTATGGATACACACATATGGATATGATCAACACAGGCTTTGCCTTCAATGATCTTAATACCCTTGTACTCGCATAATTTCCTAAGTATTTGCCCAATCTCAACTTTTAGGTGACCGTATATGACCTTACGCCGTCTCTTCGGTACCCACACTATATGGTATTTGCACTCCCATACCGTATGGGCTAAACTCTCTTTCATATGCGCTCCTTTCGTTTCGCTTGTGCACGGATTCAGCCCCGTGCCAATATACGAAAGGAGCGCTTGCTTTTAAATACTACAGCATAGCTTTTTCAACTCTCCCCGGCGTAGCCGGGGGTTTAGCTCTGGAATTACCGATGCCCTCCAGTCCGAAGTAGTGCACGTCTGCCTCTCTGTCCTCATTGTCGCTAAAGAGGTAAAAGGGGCTTACATTAAAGCCGGTGTCTCCCAAGGGGAACTCCAGCTTCAAAGTATAGGCCCGCCAGTCCAGATCGTCTGCGTCATAGGCTTCTGTTTCCCCGTCCTGATCCAAGTCATCCTGAATAACCAGATAGAGAACATCCCATTTCACATCCGGCATGAGCTCCCCGCTGAGTTCGATGAATGGATGGTCGTCACCGTAGACCATGCCTCCTGTGGCCATGTCCGTGCCTTTGGTGTTCCACCCGGATCCCAGCTTTATCGGCACCCCGTGAGACGCGAAATCGTAGGTCGCCTCCAGCTTTTCTATCCCAAAGTCTTCACCGGTCATCCCGGAGTCTTCCAGACCCAAAGCTTCACCAGCCCCCCGGTCGGCATTGGCCTTGTTGTAGACAAAATCGGCTTCCAGGATGGAATGAAAGGTCCAGTTCTGCCCTTGGGCGTTGAATCCGATCCGAGCCTCATTCCTGATGCTTTCTTCATTTCCCAGGGCCCCGCTTTCGTCCAAAAAGTAGTCATACTCGGTGTCGTCATCGTTGAAATCCACATTGTCCACCAGGTGCGGATACACCTTCAGGCTGCCGAAGAGCTCCCAGTTCACGTCCCCGCTCTTGGCGCTGATCTTGCCCGAGCCCATCTTGGCTGAACCGACCGCAGCACAAACAAGCACCAACGACATGACTACACACCCAATACCAGCTGCTCTTTTCAAGCTCTCCCCTCCTTTTGACCGTGCATGAAACATCGAAAGCCCGTCTGCTGCCCTGGGTCGGAAAATTTACCGCCCTGCGGCCTGACCAGCCTCCCCTCCCCTAAACGCTGTTTGAAACAATTACAATTGTTCGAGATCTTGTATCGGAAAAAGACATCTTTGTCCATACCTTAGTTGATGCACATGCCTAGATTGTAAAAATCACAGAGCTTGCGGCCGATGAAAGCCGGACTGATGATGAACCCCAAGAAATTGATGACACAACCAGTATCCACTGCCGGATCTGAAATTGACGCCCGGGGAAATTCTGAGTATGCACACCGGATGAATATACACCCGCGTTTTCCTTCCAGCTTGCTGCTCACGGCAGCTTTGTTTTCCTTCTCGGCCCTTTTTGCCTGCTCCAGCACCTATTACACGGCAATGGAGAAGGTCGGTATTCATAAACGGGATATACTCGTGGACCGGGTTGAAGGGGCCCGGGATGCGCAGACACGTGCCCAGGAGGAATTCTCCTCTGCCCTGGAAAAGTTCTCGTCCGTTGTTGAGCTGGAAGAGACAGACTTGAAAGCGGCCTATGAAAAAATGCGGGATGCCTATGACCGCAGCAAGGAGCGGGCTGAAGAAGTATCCGAGCGGATAGACAGTGTGGAGTCGGTTGCCGGGGCCTTGTTTGCGGAGTGGGAAGACGAGCTTTCACTGTACGAAAATGCTAAGCTTCGACGCTCCAGCGAGCAGAAGCTGGATGCAACACGCAGGCAGTACGAAAAAATGCTGGCCAAGATGCGGGATGCAGAAGAGAAAATGGAGCCTGTGCTGCAGACCTTTCAGGACAATGTCCTGTATCTCAAACACAACCTGAACGCCCAGGCCATCGGGGCCCTGCGGACTGAGTTCGCCTCTCTGCGGGGGCAGATCGACACCCTGATCGAAAAGATGAACTCCTCCATCCAGGCCTCCAATGCGTTCATTGCCGAACTGCAATAGACGGAGAACGTTTTTTCTCTCAAGGATATGTGGACGCTTTTCCCATGCACAACAGGCCGGGATACAGAATAAAACACTTCAAGCCCGATTGGTTATCGAACCAAAGCTGATTTTTTTTATAAAATTTTCTCTGAAAGACTTGCTTTTTTCTTTTCCTGCTCTATACTATTAGTTGCATCCATCCATCACCATATTTGTGATCCACCCCCTCCTCACTTTCTTCATCAATCTGACATGGATGCGCACTGTGTATCTTGCTTGGATGTAAAATTTTTGACTGAGAGCTGAAATACTCCAATGATCTAAGATCAATTATAAATATATTTCTGCAATATTATAACGTGTTATCATTTTCTCCATATATACTAAGAATATGGATAACCATTCATGAACCATGGAGGGGGAGATGGTTACGCAATACATTCCCGGGTCATGTAAGCTGCCTCATGAGTCCTTTTATTTTTGCACACACTGCAACAAGCCTGTATATACAAGAAAAAATCCAACTGAACCATTCTTATGTCATAGCTGTGTTCTCCAAAAAAGGATCAAAAGAGGGTACATGTATTGTCAAAATTGTGGCAGCCGGGTATACCTCGATGACCAAGACACGCACTAACCCACTTGCCTGCCAAAGCGCAGGCAAGTGGGTTAGTTTTCCAGACCTGCGATATCCTGCAGGGGAACATCCTGCATCTGGGAGCGCATTTCCTGCTCCCCGGACACTGGTTCAGACTCCAGGACCACCAGGGTCTGATCGCCAAGAGCAACAATCAGCGTTCCTGCCCTGGCCTGCTTGTCGAACTGATACATTGCCTTATTCCCGTCCAAGTCCAGGGACCTGGCGATCTGATCCTGGCTTTCGGTATTAAACTCCGGCATCTGCCGAAACTGCTGCACTTGGGGAGCCGGGCCCTTGATTATGCTCAGGGTCATCTCCCTGTCCGAATCAGCATACCTTTGCTGTAGCGTGGACCATGCCTGTCCGCCGGAATCCATATTCATGCCCTCCGGCTCACCATCCTGCTCAACTCCGGCGATGCTCTGGGGCAAAACCGGAATCCAGTTCGTGTAGTCCATGGCAGATGCGTTCACCGAAAAAAACAGCAGCCCCAACCCGATCCCGACAATTGCCCAGCCTGTGGTTCGCATACCAACGCCTCCTTGTTGTGCATTCCGGTTGCAACCGTCCGATTCCAGCCAGTCCCGCGTACAACTCGTGCCCTGACAGAGGTCCGGACTCCGGAACACTGTCCCCCTGCACGCAGCTTTCCCGTGGCCGAGGTGTGCGTGATTCTTTCATACTACCACATGTTTCCTGTTGGTCAAAGAGGTAATCCGGCATCCGGCGCCGAAAACGTCTCTGGGGCATCGTCAGAGCCCCACCCGGCCTGATTGCAGCGACCTGCCCGCAGCACAAAGCCCATCCAGGTATCTGTACGTCGTATCGCGGATTCTTGGATCCAATGCTGTAAGTTCACCAATCCGCAGTCTGTGAAGACTCGGATGAGATCACCTTCTGGCCACAGATAGAACACCCGTCCATCCGGTCCGATCTCCCTGCCCCGCCCCTTTTTCATTGTGATCAGCACGTGCCCGCCGCTTTTTTTCAAGGCCCGCAATATCCGGGCCAGGACCGGCTTGAAACGGGCCTGGGGCACATGGACCAGGGCCCCGACCAAGATCAAGGCATCCATGTCCATTTTCTGAAAATCAAAGCTCTCAAAATCAGCTTCAATGACCGGCAGGCCGGTGTGCCTGCGGGCCAGTCCGGCCAGGGGCGAAGAAAGCTCCAGACCCCAACAGGTAAAGCCTTTTTGCTGCAGCCAGAGCATATCCCGTCCGGAACCGCATCCGATATCCAGAATGCGGGCCCCGGGGGATAGATATCCGGTCAGAGGACGGAGAAAAGAGGACGGATCGATGCCAAAAGTCTGCCCGAAATACTCCCGGGCCCGGGAGGAATAGAAGGTTTCTGAGCTCATAGCCGCTGCTAACGCATTGGTTCAGACCATGCTCTGTGCCCGATCCCTTTGGCCTTCACCCCCAGGCGGGGATGATAGGGCTTGGACAAGGTCTCGATCATGGCTGCGGCCACAACCAGAACCCCGCCCAAAGCCATGAGCCTGGAAAACGGTTCTCCAGCGAACAAGGCGGCGCTTATCGCGCCTACAATGACCTCGCTCATGAGCAGGATCCCGATTCTGGCCGGCTCTATGCGGGTGGTGGCCCACATGAAGCCGGTCAGGGAAAAGGCCCACCACAGCCCCCCAATGAGCAGGATCCAGCCCACAGCGGCTGGAATGGTGCCGGCAGAGATGTCCGGGACTGGTTGGTTCAGGGCCAAAGCCAGGACCAGCCCCATGATCACCCCCCCGGCGCAGAAAATAAAGTTGGTTTCAGCGGCTCTGGTTTTGGAATGGGCGTTGATCCCGGTTGCGGCAATGGACCACAGAATGCCGGAGGCTAATCCCAGAAAATCCCCCAGCGTCCTGGGAACGGGCAGGCCCGGATGACTTCCGGACAGGACCAGGCCGATCCCGATCAGGCCCAGGACAATGGCCAGGTACCTCCAGGGGGAAGCGGGCAATCCCAGCCAGAATCTGGCGATCAGTGTGCTCCACACAGGGGTCAAATAAAAGAGGAGAATGACAACAGCCACATGCCCGTAGATAAGACCATTGGAGTAGAGAACGAAGGACGCCCCGCCGAGGGCGGTGCTGAGCAGGGCCCTGGGCTTGGAGACGGCCAGCTGTTTTCGGCCCCTCCAGGCCAGAGGGGCTAGACACAGACAGCCGACCAGGACCACTGCTAAGGTCAGCCAGGGGCCGACAGGTGCAAGGGATTCCAGGCGGCGCAGAGGAACCCAGTAGATTCCCCACAGGGCGCCGATGACAACGACGAGAAAGCTGGGAAAGACTGTCTGGTTTTCGTGGTTCATAAGTATTGGAAGTACGGAAGCTCCGCTCCTGCCCACCCGCTCAGCCGGATCGAAATGGTGGACTTTTATGAATTTCAGGAATCATTTGCTCCAAAGAACAAAATATGGTACCCGATCGATTTCAGGAGTCAAGCCCGACCCAGATGGCTTTCGAGGTCCACGGACCCAACTTGCACTCCCCTGCCTCAGGGACGCGGCGAGCCATGGGTTATGCGCAATCCATAATCGGCAGAGAGGTTTTCATGCCTTTTCGCTTTTCGGTTTCCAAGCACCGGCCGGCTGAGAATGAGGATGGCAAAGCATTGCGCTGCAAGAGCTGCAACGGACTCCTTGCCCCATTCAAGACCTGATTTTTCATCGGTCTGCGCTGCAGGTCATGCGGCACACGTTTTCATTGGGAGCAATACGCTCACCAACTGGATGACGACTGGGAAGAAACTCTGGCCTCGGTCCCCTGTGATCGGCTGTAGCCGGCCCCGGCATACCGGGCCAAGGGCTGGCAAGAACCTCGAAGGACACGAGAAAAGAGGCCCTTCGACCCAGAAAGTGGAATTGCATACATAAGAGTTTGCCGTCTCTTCTGTGTGCCGTGAGCGGCAGGCCCGCACATTTTCTTGATCCCGCCACCCGGCACTCACGTGCATGATACGCTCACTCACACAGAAAGCAGTGACCTGCACGTGAGTAGCCGGGAGGGGGCAGGGATCCCCCTTTGGCGGGACTTAGAAAATACCGGGCCGAAAGTGGACACACAGAAGAGGTGGCAAACTCCAAAAATCCACAGGCTACGTCGAAGAACCAAAAAAGATTGGAGAGAACATGAACTGCGTATGTCTTTTGGGCAGCCCGCGGACCAAGGGCAATTCGGCAACCCTGGCCGCACGATTCACCCAAACGGCCCAGAGCCTGGGTGCCGGCGTGCAGACCTTTGCCCTCAACGAGCTTGCCTTTCAAGGCTGTCAGGCCTGCTTTGCCTGCAAAGGACAGGAAGAGAAGTGCATCCTTGAGGACGATTTGCAAGAGGTGCTGCAGGCCATTTCTGACTGCGACTGTCTGGTCCTGGCCTCCCCCATCTATTTCGGGGATGTGACCGCCCAAACCAAGGCCTTTATCGACCGCAGCTTCTCCTTCCTCCGGCCGGACTTTAAGACTTCGCCTCAGCCGGGCCGGTTGAGCGGGGAAAAGCACCTGGTGTTCATCCTCACCCAGGGCGACCCGGATGAGGAGTCCTTCAAGGACGTGTATCCCAAATATGCACGGTTTCTGAAGATGGAAGGCTACGCCCAGACCCACCTGATTCGGGGCTGCGGCCTGATGGGACCAGATGATGCCGCTGGAGACGAAAAAACGCTCCGCCAGGCCGAGGAGCTGGCCAGGCAGCTCTTCAGCTAGGGACCCGCAGTCCTTTCACCCCTTGCTCATTGCCCGAATCCAGGCGGCAGGTCATCCCCTTTGGTCCCTGGAGAGGTTGGACTTGATTGCACTGCCTCGTCCCGCTGCCCCCGGCTGATGGCCAGCCCCAGCTGCCGTCCCCGGGTCCGGTAGCTCCCCTGGGCCATTCGTTGGCTTCCGGTGGAGACGACGCGGATGGCCGCCCGCCCTTGCACTGGACAGGCATGCTCGCAGGCCCCGCATCCGGTGCACCTGTTTTCAAGGACCACGGGGACCGCCTCCTGGTTGCCTGCAATCTGCTGCATATCGATTGCCCCATAAGGACAGGCCTCGTCACAGACCAGGCAGCCCCGGTCCCATTCCCAGGCCAGACACAGCTGCCTGTCGATGGCCGCAGTCCCCATCTTGGCCCACATCTTCTCCGGCAGGGGCAGACTGCGGATGGCGCCGGTGGGACAGACCCGGCCGCAGGCTGCGCACTCCGGCCTGCACGGGCCACGCCTGGCCACGGCCAGGGGAGCGAACATGCCCTGCACGCCCTGCTCACCTCCCTGGGGCTGGAGCATATTGGTCGGACAGACCCGCATGCACGCTCCACACCGGACGCAGAGCCCTTGAAAGACTGTTTCCGGGACCGCCCCCGGGGGCCGAATCAGCTGCGCTGCCCTGAGCTGCCCTTTCTCCCGCTCACCCCGATAGGACCACAATCCCCCCCAGCTCACCCAGGCCGCTCCCGCACCCAGAATCATGGATCCCAGAACCTGTCGTCGGCCGGGCCAGAACCCGCTCCCCTGAGCCGGCCAATCGGCTGCCATCCAGGTCACGGACTGCTGCGGGCATGTTGTCTCGCATCTGCGGCAGACCAGGCATTCACCGGCCGGGACCCTTCCGGGACCGGCGATCCCCGCCGGACACTTGCGGGCGCATAGTCCACACTCCGTGCACCTGTCCCCAACCTTTCTGGTGATCAGGGCCAAGCGGCTGATCAGGGCCAGAAAAGCCCCGGTCGGACACAGATAGCGGCACCAGAACCTTGGAACCACCCAGGCGCTTCCAAGGACCACTCCCAGGAGCAGGACCATGCCGCCCAGGTGAGCCGTCCGTGGAGACTCACCTTCCATCCCCGGCAAGGGTGAAAGCCCGGCCGTAGCAACCACGGCGTGGACAAAGGGCCAGACCACGATGGTGTACAGGCGGCCGGCCAGAGACAGGGGCGAGCCCCAGTGGGTCAGATTCTGCCCGGCCAGGGCGGCTGCGGCCAAAATTACCAACAGGACGTATTTGCCCCGCCTCCAGCTCTGAGGCGGCCTCCACCCGCGTTTGTTTTTCCCCCTGCACGCAGAGACTGCTTCCATGCTGGTGCCCAGGGGGCAGACGTGGCTGCAGAAAAAGCGTCCCAGTATCAGGGTAACCAGGACAATGGTCCCGGCCTGGAGCAGTCCGGCCGGGACCATTTTTGTGCTCAGCCACTGCCCGATCCAGAGCAGGGGATCCAGCCTGATCATGGCCGGCAGGGGCGTCCATTTCTCCCAGGGGGAAAAACACAGCCAGACACCAAGGATAAAGAGGCCCAGGAAGCCGCCCTGAACTATTCGCTGCTGCATCCCGCTTCTCGCTTTATAGGAGCGCGTTCACAACCGCCCGTACCGGGCTCAAACCGAAACAGTACGCACATCCAGATTCTGCACATCCATCCGGCCCAGCCCCCACTCATGCCCAAGACGGATATGCTTGACCTTGGAGGGCGGTATCCGCTGCCCGTACCAGGGAACCATGGACACCGCCTGGGCATCGGCGGCAACCATGTCTCTGGAGGCCACGACCTTGTTCAGCTTAATCACCTCGCCAGGCCCGCTGGGCCCGTTTGTGGTCAGCGCCCGGGTCACGTCTATGACCGTGAGGTCGGCCTTGAGCAGACGGCATAGATCAGCGATGGAGGTGTGCAGATCGTATTGCCAGTGCATCTGGCTGCGGTTGGCGATGAGCCCCATCATCCCCTTCATGGACAGGCTGACCCCTGTGCTTCCATGGTGCTTGGCCACTGGCGCGGCTATGAGCACGTCCGACTCCAGGACCTCGCGCATGACCTCGGTTTGGGTAAAGTGCCCGGCCTTTGGAATGTTTTGGGCCACAAATCCCCGGGGGGGGTCCATGGCCCGGACCGTGCTGCCGGGCACCTGGCGGCACGCGGCCTGTATCCCGCTGTTTTCCAGGCAGGCCTCTGCTCCGCGCAGGGTATGATCCAGGATCAGGACCTTTTCCGCTCCGGCCTCCCGGCACATGGCGGCCAGGGTGCTGATGACCTCCGGATGGGTGGTGGTCCCCATTTCCGGGGGATTATCAAAGCTCATGTTCGGCTTGATCACCACCCGCTGCCCGGAGCGGACAAACCGGCCCATTCCGCCCAGAAGCTCCACCGCAGCCCTGGTTGCTGCGGCCGGGCTTCCCTTTGCCACTGCAATGTCCGGTGTGCTTTCGGCCCATAGATGCTTGGGCAGCACAGTCAGCGAACCGGCCAGGCTCAATGCGGCTCCGGCCTGCCATTTCAAGAACACGCGTCGGGAAAATCTGTTCATGTCTGCCTCCTCGGCTCAGTTCCGGCAGGTTGGAAGGAAAAGCGGGTCCCCAATCAATCCTCAGGCTTGGGGAACAGATGAAAAATGCAGGGATTGTCATTTTGCATACGTATGATATAGAACCAGCATACAAAAACATTTTTTTGAACCGGACCAAGCAAGGAGGGTGTGGTTATGGCCCTGCGCAGTCTGTCTATTTTCGACCATTGGGTCCAGAACGCATACATGGCCCCGGAGTCCCCGGCCCTGGACTGGCCGGAGGGACAGATGGACTACCCTCAATTACTCAAAGAATCTCAAGCTGTTGCCGCAGGACTCCAGGATCAGGGTGTGAAGTATGGAGACCGGGTCGCTGTTATGGCCCAGAATGTGCCCCACTATTTCTCCTTGCTTGGGGCCGCTTCCCTGAGCGGTGCGGTCTTGGTGTTGATCAACCGCCGCCTGTCCACTGAAGAGGTCAGGGTCATTCTCGACGACACCGCACCCAAGGTCATGTTCTATGAACCTGAGCAGCGGGAGGCGGTGCAGGACATCCTGGCCCAGTGCCCTTCTGTGCAAACCCGGGTTGCCCTGGGACAATCCCAGCCCGGAGAGCTGGCCTATGCCGACCTGCTCCAGGCCGGACTGGCCTACCCGGTTCAGGTTCCGGCCAATGCCCCCTATGCCATCATCCATACGGCTGCGGTTCAAGGCCGGCCCCGGGGAGCGGTGTTGAGCCAGGAAAACCTCATCCTGGCCGGCCTGCAGCTGACCCAGGCCTTTAAACTGCACCAGGAGGATGCCTGCCTGAACCTCCTGCCCCTCTACCATATCATGGGCCTGAATCTGGCCCTCGCAGCCAGCCTAGGACGGGGCAGAAACATCCTTCTTCCCAGATTCGACCCGGTCCGGGCAGCCCAGATCATAGATGCGCAAAAGCCCTCGGTGTTCGGCAGCTTCCCGCCCATCCTTTCCCAACTCATGCAGGCCATTGAAGACCAGGGCACGGATGCGTCCAGCCTCAGGCACGTCATCGGCCTGGAGAATGCGGAGAACGTAGAAAGGTGGGAGTCCCTGACCGGGTCCACATTCTGGACCATGTATGGTCAAACCGAGACCTCAGGCCTGATCACCTTTGCTCCCCAATCCAGACGTCCTGGCAGTGCCGGACTTCCGGGACCGTTGTCCAATATCGCAATTCAAGACGACAATGGCAAGCATCTTTCCATTGGCCAGACCGGTGAGATAACCCTCCAGGGTCCCCTGGTCTTTCTCGGATATTGGAACCAGGACGAGGTCAATGCCTATACCTTCCGCTTCGGACGGCACCACACCGGGGATCTGGGCCGGATTGACCAGGACGGACACCTTGTCTTTCAAGGCCGCAAGGCGGAAAAGGACCTGATCAAGACCGGCGGGGAGAATGTCTTTCCCGCCGAAGTAGAACAAGTCATTCTGCAGCATCCTGAGATCTGCGAGGCATGTGTCATTGGGGTCAACGATCCCAAGTTCGGAGAGGGGATCAAGGCAGTCTGCGTGCGGACGGATTCCAGCCAGGTCCAGGACAGGGATCTGATCGCCTTTGTGGGCTCGCGCATAGCCGGGTACAAGAAGCCCAGGTGGGTGGAGTTTGTGGACCAGCTGCCCAAGGCCGAAGGAGGAGATATCGATAGAGCGGCAGTCCGGCAGAGCTATTCCTAGTCCAGCCCTTTGCGCTCTTCCAAATAGCCAACGCCGAAGGGGCCTCAGGCCCCTTCGGCGTTGGCTATGGGCCTCGCCCGCTGTGTTTTGTTTTTTTAGGTCCAGGGCTTTCCGACCGGGAGATGGATGCCCACATCGGCACAAATGATATGGGCCATCAAGTACCAGGCAATCCCAGCGCACACAATCAGGTCCCATGCGGCCAATGTTCCTATGGCCTGCGATCCAGCAAGTTCTTTGAAGTCCAGTCCGATAAAGCCCAAAAGCAGGGTCAGAAACAAGAGGGCCATGACGGTATGATGCTTCATAGACGCAATAAACATGATGGCCGTGTAGATTGTCCAGGCTACCAAGAACCAGCCAAGCCCATTGGCTGAGAACTTCAATGTGGGATTCGCCGCCACCCAGTCAGGATTATGGCCGAAAATGAGAAATGCACACAAGGCCATCCAGAACGCTCCATAAGAGGTAAAGGCTGAAAAGCCAAAGTTATTGCCCAACTTGAACTCATGATATCCTGCAATGAGCTGAGCCAATCCCCCATAAAAGACCCCTATCCACAAAACAGGACCTAACTCAACCCAGCCAAGGTTGTGGATCTGGAGGACAAACGTTGTCATTGCAAATCCGCCAAGTCCTATCGCCCCTGGGTTGCACAACTTTCTCTCTTCACTCATGATGCCCCTCCTTGTCTGATTGCAATCCTCGGTCCGGCAAAATCCAGGGGGCCTCTAATGACAAACCACCGGAAGAGACCCCCTAACTTTGTGCAGACTAGCTCTGAACTTGTTTACGTATTTCTTCCACAATCTGTGGATTGGCCAGTGTGCTCACGTCACCAACGTCTTTTCCGCTGGAAATCGAAAGCAGTACACGACGCATGATTTTCCCGGACCGGGTTTTAGGCATATCCGGGACGATATAGACATTGGATGGCTTTGCTATCTTGCCAAGGACATCAGCCACATTGTCCGACACCTTTTTGGCCAGCTCGTCGCTGGGCTCATAGCCCGGTTTCAAGGACACGTACAGCTCCGGGACAGATCCCTTGATTTCATCTGGCATGGCCACCACCGCCGCCTCAGCCACTTCCTCGGTAGTCAGGGCCGCGGACTCGATCTCCTTGGTTCCCAGGCGATGCCCGGAGACATTGATCACGTCGTCGATCCGGCCCAAAATACGCACATATCCGTCCTTGGACATCACCGCTGCGTCCCCGGCCATATAGATCCAGTCCCGCCAGTCTTTGCTGTTCCGGTCCTTGGAGTATTTGCCGTAGTAGCTGTTGATGTACCGTTCCTTGTCCTTCCAGATGGTCTGAAAGGCCCCTGGCCAGGGATTGCGAATGCACAGATTGCCGGCCTTGCCTTCACCCGGCTGGATCTCATGGCCCTCATCGTCCAGGATAACCGGATGGATCCCGGGCAGCCCGGGCCCCGCACTGCCGGGCTTCATGGCGCTCACGGCCGGCAGGGTGCTGCACAGAAACCCTCCGGTCTCGGTCTGCCACCAGGTGTCCACGACCACAGCCTTGCCCTTGCCCACTACATTGTAGTACCAGCGCCAGACTTCGGGCTCTATGGGTTCACCCACAGTGGTCATGTGCTTGAACCGATAGTTGTATTTGGCCGGCTCATCACCCCCCACCTTGCGCAGGGCCCGGATGGCAGTGGGCGAGGTATGGAAGATGTTCACGTCCAGCTCCTCGGCTATCCGCCAACATCGTCCCGGGTCCGGATAGGTTGGGACCCCTTCATAGATCACGGTGCTGGCGGCCAGGGCCAACGGACCGTAGACGATGAAGGAATGCCCGGTGATCCAGCCGATATCGGCCATGCACCAGTAGACGTCTTCGGGATGGATGTCCTGCACATACTTGGACATCCAGGTCACATAGGACAGGTACCCTCCGATGCTGTGCTGGCACCCCTTGGGTCTTCCGGTCGAACCGCTGGTATACATGAGGAACAAAATGTCCTCTGCGGGCATGGAAACCGGTTCGACGATTTGGCTGCGCTTTTCCTTGATCAAATCGTCCAGGAAATAGTCCCGACCGTCGACCATATCAGTGGGCGATGAATACTTTCCGGGATAACGTCTCCAAACCAGAACCTTGTTCACCTTTTGACCGGCCTTTTCCGCAGCCTCCACCGCCTGATCGGAATTGGCCTTGTGATCCAGGAGCTTGCCACTTCGGTAATAGGCGTCCATGGTGATCAGGACCTCGCTCTCCGAGTCCCAGACCCTGTCCCCGCACGCCTTGCCCGAAAACCCGGCGAAGACCTGGCAGTGGATCACTCCCAACCGGGCGCAGGCCAGCATGGTGATGGGCAGCTCCGGAGTCATGGGCAGATACAGGGTCACCCGGTCCCCGGCCTTGAGGCCGCAAAAATCCCGGAGCACGGCAGCCGTCTCATTGACTCGGCGATAGAGCTCCTGGAAGGTCATGTGGACAACAGGTTCCTCTTCCAGCTCAGGAACGAAATGAATTGCCGTTTTATTCTTGTACTTTTCAAGGTGCCGATCAACGCAGTTATACGATGCATTGAGCTTCCCGCCCACGAACCATTTCCAACACGGGGCGTCACTGGTGTCCAACGTGGTGTGCCAGTACTGGTCCCAGTCCAATAGATCCGCAAATTCTTTAAAGCATTCAGGAAAGTTATCCAGAGAAAAACGGTCGAAAATTGAGGTGTCCGAGCAATTGGCCTGTCCGATAAATTGTGGTGGTGGATAATAGTATTCTTCCTCTTGCCAATGGACGTCGTAATGTGCGCTCTGCTCTTGTCCGTTTGTCATCTCCTCTCCCCTCCTTGATAGGTATGACGGTTTACTAGAGCCGAAAATGCAGAATAGCACCTTCGACTGGCCCCAGAAACAACTTAAGACTTTTTGATCCTTATGGGAAATATCCTATACCAAAGGCGTTTTGTCAACAGGGGAATAGTTTTTTTTTGATCGGTCCCGGGTACAGGACCCAAGCAGAGGCCCCTCCGAGCCAGGAAATGAAAGGCTCTTGGACACAGGAAGTAGAATTGCATGCGTAAGATTTTGCCGTCTATTCCGTGTGCCTTGAGCGGCAGGCCCGGCACATTTTCAAGCAGAACATGCCGGTTGATTCCCACAGATATGTGGGGTAGGTTTGAGCTGTTCCCCCATGGATCTGCACCGGGCTGCCTGGGCCCGAGAAGGAGAACGCGGCATGAGCCTCCGGCACCTGGAATCCCTGTTTCGCCCCAAGTCAATCACCTTGATCGGGGCCTCCAACCGCCCCAAGAGCATCGGGGCGGTGGTCATGAACAACCTCTTGCGCGGCGGCTTTTCAGGCCCCATTCTGCCTGTCACCCCGCGGCACAAGGCAGTCTGCGGAGTACTTACCTATCCCGCTGTGCAGGATCTGCCCCTGATCCCGGATCTGGCCGTTGTCTGCACTCCCCCCCAGACAGTGCCGGACTACGTCCAGGCCCTGGGAGAAAAGGGAGCCCGGTCCGTGCTGATCATGAGCACTGACCTGGAAAAGCATACCGACAGTCAGGGCCGCACCCACCGGCAGGCGGTTCTGGAGCTCGCCCGGCACTATTCCATGCGCCTTCTCGGCCCCAACTGCCTGGGGATCATGGTTCCCCGCTCCGGAGTCAATGCCAGCTTCGGCCATGCGAGCGTGCAAAAGGGACAGATAGCCTTTGTTTCCCAGTCCGACTCCCTGGGAATAGCTGTTCTGGATTGGGCCCAGTCCAAGGGTATAGGCTTCTCCCACTTCATCTCCCTGGGAGACGGGGATGATATCGATTTTGCCGACGTCATCGACTTTTTGGGCGGAGATCCGTACACAGCCTCCATCCTCCTGTATATCGAACAGGTCCAGAACGCCCGCAAGTTCATTTCCGCAGCCCGCTCGGCCTCCAGAAACAAGCCCCTGGTGGTCATCAAAAGTGGACAGGAAGACGAACGGGAACAAGCCACCCTTCCGGCCGGAACGCCGGTTCACATCAATGACATTTACGACGCCCTCTTCCGCCGCTCGGGCATGCTGCGGGTCTACGACGTGGCCGAGCTCTTCGACACCGTGGAAACCCTGGCCAGGTCCAAACCCCTGCAGGGCGACCGGTTGGCCATCATCAGCAACGGCGGCGGTCCGGCCTTGATGGTCAAGGACACCCTGGCCAATCAAGGAGGCCAGCTGGCGGCCTTTCAGGAACAGACCCTGTCTGATCTGGAGCCGGTCTACACCACCCACAGGCCGAGGACAAACCCGATCCGGATCATGGACCACGCCCCGAGCGAGACCTACGCACAGGCCCTGGAGACCGTGCTCAAGGACAAGGGGGTGGACGCGGTCATGGTCATTCACGTGCCCACAGCATTCGCCTCCAGCGAGGATATTGCCGGGGCCGTGGTCAACACCTTGGGCCGGACCCGGAAGAACATCTTCACTATCTGGCTGGGGGAGCATGATGCGGCTCAGGCCAGGAGGATCTTTGCTTTGGCCGGTGTGCCCACCTATGAGACTCCGGATCAGGCCGTGCGCTTGTACATGGATATGGTCCGCTACAGGCGGAATCAGGAAATGCTCATGGAGACCCCGGACAGCGTCCCCAAGGAGTTTACGCCGAACACGGACGCGGCCAAAGCCATCATCAACAACGCCCTGGAGGAGGGCCGGTCTCAATTAAGCCAGGCTGAAACCAACGAGGTGCTCTCTGTTTACGCCATTCCGGTGGTAGAGACCAGGATTGTAGAGAACGCGGAAGAGGCCGAGCTCATGGCCAGGGAGCTGGGATATCCCGTGGCTTTGAAGCTTTTGTCCCCGGACATCAAGAGCAAACACGCCATCGGCGGCCTGGCCATGGATCTGGAGTCGGCGGAGGAAATACATAAGGCAGCCCTGTCCATGTGGAACAGGGCGGAAAAGATTGAGCCCGAGGCCAATCTTGAAGGCTTTATCGTGCAGAAGATGGCTCGACGGCCCGGAGCCCACGAGCTGATCCTTGGGGTGACCTCCACCACCGAGTTCGGTCCGGTGATCATGTTCGGCCACGGCGGCCCGGCGGCGGACATCATTCACGATCATGCCGTGGGACTTCCGCCCCTGAACATGACCCTGGCCAAAGAGCTCATCCAGCACACCCGGATCTCCAAGCTCATGGAAGGTTTCGGCGGCCACCCGGCCACCGACATGCAGGCAGTCAAGCTGACCCTGGTCCAGATCTCGCAGCTGATCATCGACATCCCCCAGATCAAGAGCTTGAGCATCAATCCCCTGCTGGCCGATGCCCAGGGGGTTCTGGTCCTGGACGCCAGGATATCCATCGAGGAAAGCCGGGTTTCCGGCCCGGCCCGTCTGGCCATTCGGCCCTATCCCGAGTACCTGGAAGAATGCGTCAAGCTGTCCCCGGACCTGAAGGTCATGCTCCGGCCGATCCGCCCGGAAGACGAGCATCAGCATGCCGATTTCATCAACAGTCTGGCCCCCGAAGACTTGCGGATGCGCTTCTTCGGCTTTGTCCACGACTTTCCTCACAATCAGCTGGCCATGATGAGCCAGATCGACTACGACCGGGAGATGGCCTTTATCGCCACCACCATGGAGGATGAAGGCAAACCCAAAACCCTGGGCGTGGTCCGGACCTTCTTCGATCCGGACAATATCAACGCCGAGTTCGCCATCGTGGTCCGCACCGACCTGAAGATCAAAGGACTGGGCTCGGCCTTGATGGAAAAGATGATTCGCTATTGCCGGGAACGGGGAACCAAGGAGCTCATGGCCTATACCCTGCGGGAAAACAGGGCCATGCAGGCCCTGGGCAAAAAGTTCGGATTCAGGATCAAAACCGATCCAGACGATCCGGAGGCCATTCAGCTCGTCCTTGATATGTAGGGGCTCTTATGAATGCAGCAGACTCGGATCTCCAACCGGTCCCCAACATGGACACCACTTGTTTTGCCTGCGGTTCAGGGAACCCCTGTGGGCTGCACATGAAATTTTATACAGACGGAGAGAAGCTGTACTCCACAGTCGTTCCCCCATCTCACTTGAGTGGGTGGGAGAGCCTGCTCCATGGAGGGATCATCTCCACCCTGCTGGACGAGATCATGGCCTGGACCGCCATCCATCTCCTGCAGCGGATCATCCTGACCAAGTCCATGCAGGTGGAGTTTCTGCGGCCAATCCATGTCAACACCGAGCTGGAGGTCCAGGGCTGGGTGGAGGCCCAGGAAGGACACAAGGCCTGGATTCGAGGCCTCATTGTGGATTCTCAGGGGCAGAAGATGGCCGAGTCCAAAGGTGAGCTGGTCCTGTTCGAGCCGGACTCCAAGGTCTTGCAGCGGATCCTGCCGGAGGAAATCACCCAAAAGGTCAGGCAGAGGTTTCAGGGGCCCTAGCCTTCCGCCTCGCCTGACATGGGACATGCTGCACAGGACAAGGCCTTAACGGCCCTCAAGCCTTTCAAAGGCTTGGGCCAGAAGATGCCTGCGTAAGCCCCCCAGGTCCGCCGGTGTATAGCCAAACACCGCCCGCCATACCTCATCCGACTCCATGCACAGATAGATCTGTGTACCCATGCCGTGTTTTTGCAGCCTGCGGACCATGAACCGGAACTGCTCCACCCGCAGGGGGCGCAGAAGGCGGAACTTGCCGTCCAAACCGGTGACGTATTCATCATATATATATGTTGATCCCGGCCAGTTCCGGGCTATATGCGCCTTGAGCTCCGGCATGCCCCGAAAGGATCCCAGGCTGAGATACGCGATGTCCCTGGGCCGGAGGTAGTCGAAGATCATGTCCACGATTCGTCCATAGTCCTGTTCCCAGCCCGGAAAATGGATGATTGGATCGAAGTGCAGGCAGACCCGGAAGCCCCTCCGGGCACACTCGCGTGCCGCCTGAAGACGTTCTTCAAGGGAGGTTGTCCGCCGTTCCTCCTGGCGCACAACCTCCGGGGCATTCAAGGACCAGGCCGGCAGGATGTTCTCCGCCCGCTTGACCGCGTCCATCCAGCTCAGATCCACCACCTTGGTCTTCAACTCCAGGCACAGATTGGGGCACTCCCCCACATAAGACACAAGATCCCGGCTGTAGCCGGTGACCGCCTCCAGGGCCAAGGAATCGGTGAACTCCCCGGTCCCGGCCCGAAAGAACTCCCGGGGTCTGCTCTTGACCTGGCGGTCCAGCTCGGCGAACAGATCCTCCTGGTTGGCCCAGACCTTGAGGATATCGTCCTGAAAATAGGCCTTCAGGATGCAGTAGGAGCAGTTCAGGGGGCAATTTTCGCCGATATGGATGATCCGGTAGCCGCAGCAGCGATAGCGCTTCGTCCCCGGACACCAGCGCCAGAAGGCTCCCTTGTAGTGCTTGAGATACAGGACTGCCCCCTGGGCCGGCGGCGGTTCCTCCCGGCCTTCATCCAGGAGGATCCAGGGCACATGATACAGACGGCGGGTAACCCGCCTGGTCAAAGGGACGTTTCTGACCTCTGGGTCCACCCAGACCTGGGAGATGGTTTGCAAATGAGGGGGAAGGCGGGTCATGTGTTACTATCCAGCTCCCGTTCCTGCCAGGACCAGATGCGTTTCAGGTCCGGAGACTCAACGATGGACTGCAGCTCGGCCAGGACCCGTTCGGCATCCGCCTGGGAGCGTATCCTGGCCTGCAGGGTCAGGCCGTTGGCCTCGAAGTGCTGTTCAGGCTGAATGCGCCACCCGGTCCTGCCTTCCACCTGGGAGCGAAGATGGTCAAAGTCCCGCTCCAATCGGCTCAACTCCGGAAACCGCGCTTGGCGTACCCGGTGCATGACCGCCTGCTGGGCATCTTTCGGAGAGAGCTCCTGCCTCTGAAGTATCCCGGTGATCTCCAGCTCCTGGAGAATGTCGCCCACCGGCCGGGCCGAGCCTTCGGCCAGCTCAGACAGCCAGGAGACCACCTGCCGGGCCTTGTTCAGGGACCAGGCCCAGGGGGTGAACACGGGGAGCAGATCACGGGCCATATCCGGACCGGCGGAGGCCATGGCCGGCCCCAGCTCAAAAGGAACATGCCCCTTTGCTATGAGCCGGTCCCAGTCCGCATCCAAATCCAGCCAGGCCTGCAGGCAGCGCCAGTTCTTGGCCCCAAGCAGGGGTTTGAGGCTGGAAGCGCAGAACTCATCTGCCTCCTTTCTGGGCAGGCGGGAACGAATATACCTGGACCAGGACAGGGCTGCCGGACCGCTGGACATCTCTTGAGCATTACAGTGCAGAAAAATCTCGGCGCAGGCCAGATCGTCCGCTGTCACCGGCAGACAGGGAACCGGCAGCTCCAGCCTGCGGCAGGACTGGACCCGTTTCCAGCCGCAGACCAGGACCCAGCCCGAATCCCGCTTTGTAACCAGAACCGGCTGGACGACCCCGAACTTGCCTACGGCAGACACAAAGCCTGCATCCGGCTCCTGACGCCGCACAAGCCAACCAGGGCTGCAGTCAATTTCCTCGGCTGCAAGGTGACGAATGTGAGTGGTCATTTTATAACACACCGGTTATCGGTTATCAGTTATCTGTTAACAGTTCTCGATAAGGATATTTACTCCTGATAACGAGTAACTGATAACCGGCATATGAATGTCATTTCAGGAATTCCCGATAGGCCAAAACCGTCGCGTACAGATCCACAGCACTGCTTAACTCAAATGGACTGTGCATGCCCAAGACGCCGGGACCGAAATCAATGATGTCCAGACCGTACACGGCCAGGTGCTTGGCCACGGTGCCCCCGCCGCCGGCGTCCACCTTGCCGATCTCGGCCATCTGCCAGGGAATCCCGGCCGAATTGAGCAGACTGCGCAACCAGGCCACGTACTCGGCCGAGGCATCGTTGGCCCCCACCTTCCCCCGGTGTCCGGTGAACTTGCAGAACACCGGGCCGTAGCCAAGCTTGGAGGCGTTGAGCTGATCGTGCAGGTCCTGGTAGTCCGGATCGATGGCCCCGTGCACGTCAGCGGAAAGGGCCCTGGAGTTCATAAACACCTGGGCCAGGGAGGCCCCGGGCTCCCAGCTCTGGATCAGCTCCTGCAGGGTATACTCCATAAATAGGGACTTGGCGCTGGTCGCCCCTTCCGAGCCGATCTCCTCCTTATCCCAGAAGATAACCACCTGGGTGAATTCCGGCGAATCCTCAGCCATCAAAGCTTGAAACGCAGCAAAAACACAGATCCGGTCGTCCTGCCCGTATCCGCCGATCAGGCTCTTGTCCAGGCCGACCCAGCGGGCAGCACCGGCCGGAACGACTTGAACCTCGGCACTGAACAGGTCCTCTTCAACCAGTCCGTACTCCTGATTTAAAATCTGCAGGATCCTTTTCTTCAGCTGATTGTTCCCCTTGCCTCCCTCCTGGACATCACTGCCTTCCGTTTCTGCCGGTCTGTTGCCCAAAATCACGTTCAGCTTTTCCCCTTCAAAGGCCTCCGAGAGCTTGCGCTCATTCTGCTTGGTGGCCAAATGCGGCAAGAGATCGGCTATAACAAAGACCGGGGCCTCCGGCTTCTCGCCCAGGGAGAGGTCAATTCGCCGCCCGTCTGTGGTGATCACCACCCCGTGCAGGGCCAGGGGACGGGAAAGCCATTGATATTTGCGGATACCGCCGTAGTAATGCGTCTTGGCCAGGGCCAGATCGCAGGCCTCGTACAGGGGATGCTGCTTGAAATCCAGACGCGGGGTGTCAGCGTGGGCCCCGATAAGTCGAAAGCCTTCGCTCAGGGGCCTGCGCCCCTGCCGGGCCAGGAGCAGACTCTTGCCCTTGACCTCCCGCATCACCTGCGGCCCCCGGAGATCAGGTGAAAAGCCCGCGGACTCGGCCTGTTCCTTGAGCCAGGCCACTGTCTCCCGTTCAGTCTTGCACCGGGATAAAAACTGCACGTAGTCCTGGCCGTATTTCTGAATAGCGGCCTTGTGCTCCGTTCCGGCAAAGAGCTCCCAGCCGCTTTTGGGTTCATGCTCCAACCCTGTCTGCATGCGCTCCTCCTTTATATCTCCACCTAAGGGGTTAAAATTCAGCTGGGTGCGAAATGTTCTTTTCATTGCGCTCCCATCCGTGTGTATTTCAGGATCAGATATTCGGACGTGTCGCCCACTGACTACAGACCACTGCCACCGACTACTGATTCCTCCCCAGCAGCTCCAGGGCCTGTTCCAGGACCGGCCCCACCTGCCGCAGTTCATCCGCCTGCAACGTTCGCGGATCAAGACACAGGCTGTCATGCTCAACGCGGCCGACAAGGGGGGGATCGGTCTGCAGCAGCACATCCCGCAGTGCCTCCACCGCAATCCCTTTCTTGGGAACCAGCTGGATCAGGGTCGTGGGCAGATCATGTTCCGGGCTGGCCCCGCCGCCGACCCGCGAGGCCCCGGAAACTGTCCGGACCTCAAAGGCATGGCTCAGGTTGGAACGCAGCCCGGATGCCAGACGCCTGGCCTTGCGCTTGAGCTGCTCCGGACTCGCACAGATCATGCTCAGGGTGGGAACCTGCTTCTCCGCGTTTTCCGGGTCCAGGTACAAGCGCAGGGTTGCCTCCAGCCCGGCCAGGGTCATCTTATCGATGCGCAGGGCCCGATTCAGGGGATTCTTCTTGATCGGCTGGATGTATTCCTTGCGCCCGAGGATGATGCCGGCCTGGGGACCGCCCAGGAGCTTGTCTCCGCTGAAGGTGACCACTGAGACCCCGGTCTTGAGCACGCTTTGGACTGTGGGCTCATCCAGCCCGGTTTGTGAGGGAAAGGAGAATAGATTTCCGCTGCCCAGGTCCTCCAGGACCGGCAGATTGTAGCGCTCTCCGAGCTTGACCAGTTCAGGCAGAGGGACCTCTTTGTGGAAACCGATGATCCGATAGTTGGAGGTATGGGCCTTGAGCAGGGCCCCGGTATTTTCCCCTATAGCCTGTTCATAGTCATAAAGATGGGTCCGGTTGGTGGCCCCCACTTCCTTAAGCACCGCCCCGCTTTTGGCCATGACATCCGGAATGCGGAAAGAACCACCGATCTCCACCAGCTGCCCCCGGGAGACGACAACTTCCTTGCCGGCAGCCAGGGTGTCTAGCATGAGCAAAACAGCCGCTGCATTGTTGTTGACCACCAGGCCGGCTTCCGCCCCGGTCAGCCGGCAGAGCAGATCCTCAACCAGGGCGTAGCGGCTGCCCCGTTTCCCGGTCTCCAGGGAGAACTCCAGGTTGGAATACCATCTGCAAGCCTGGTCCACGGCCTGGACAGCCGGCTCGGCCATCAGGGAACGGCCCAGATTGGTGTGCACAACGACCCCTGTGGCATTGATCACCCGTCGAAAGTTGGGTCTGCTCTTTTGCCGCACATGGTGCAAAAGGCGGGGGACAAGAGATGAAACGTTAAGGTCGCTGCTGACGTCGATCCTGCCGGAACGAATATCCGACCGGCACTGATCCAGAAAGGTGTTGACCAGATCCTTGAGCAGAGTGCGGGGAATGGATTGAACGCCGGGCTCGTCTTGGATGGCTTTGAGCAGCTCATCCACGGACGGGATGCTGCGGAAGAGATTTTCGGTCATCGTCTCCTGTCCAAGGCTGTCGATTCGTATGGCTCGCACCATGATATGGATACGGTAAATGGGGGAAAAAGACCTGTACCTTCAGCTGACCGCTCATCTCAGCCCTTGACCAACGGGCGCGGTGACTTTATAAAAGAATCCACGCGCCAGTAGCTCAGTAGGATAGAGCAGCGGCCTTCTAAGCCGCCGGCCGGGTGTTCGAATCGCCCCTGGCGCGCCATGAATTTTCAGGGGTTATGGGGGTTTCTCATAGCCCCTTATTGTATTTTACACCGTACTTCCCACCTGCAACTGAATTTTCCCCTCTCATAAGGCGCGCTTTCCCCTGTTTATTTTCTTTTATACCCATTGTCCACCCCGCCCCTTCCAGCCTTGGTCATTGCGATCCCTTTTTGCCCGCAGCCGCACCAGGATCCAAAAGCCGAAAAAATATCCCCCGATATTTCTTGTGGATGCTCCGCGTTTGCCGGTCATAATGCACGGGCCCGGCGCGCCGGGCGATACTCCAATCTTGTTACTGCGTTGCAAATCTGACCGGGACTTCCAGGGCATCGTCCAGGGCAGGATTGTCCGAAGGGTTGTCCTTGCGCAGGATAAGCGTCCCCCGCTGGGCGAACGCCGGAGTTTCACCCTGACCGAAGGCAGGAGCGTTGAACTCCAGCCGGCAGGAAAACGGGACGAACTCTTCGGTCATCCACTCCCTCTCGGCTGAGGCTATCCCCCGGGCCACGATCCTGCCGTCCCAATCCGTAAGCAGGACCGGAAAGTCACCTTCAAAATACCAGCCTCCCCTGGCCCGGCCCTGAATGCGAAGCGGGGAGGACACCACCTCTCCGGGGAGTGGAGCATTCAGCACGATGCGATCCTCCTTGCAGTTGCCCCGGGGGTCCGTGCGGACGATGCTGAAGAGACGAAACACCCCATCCCCGTTGTCGTCCGGGGCTTCCTGTATCCCCTCCAAAATCACGAAGCGCGGGATCTGGGGCATCTGGCGCAATGTATCAGCCAGCTCAGTCCATTCCGTGCTTGTGTCCACGTCTTCCGCCTGCACCCTGTATTGACGCACCGGGTCCCCACAGGGCTGATATTTAAAGACCTTGCTTCTCTTGTCCCAGTATACATGACCGGGCCCAACCTCTGTTCCTTGTTCCCCGGCTGAGATCTCCGGCCCGGGGCCCTCCTCTTCTTCGATTCGCTGGCCGCGGTCCAGGAGGACATACATGCCGGCCAGCAGGGCACAGCCGATGAGGATTGCGGCCAACACGGCCTTTCGTGGTGTCTTCATATCCTGGTCTTTTTGTGCACCTTATATCGTTTCGACCCATCATCCTCTCTCCAGATTGGGGATGTCCTCCCGGGTCAGGGTCAGATCCAGCTCCTTTTCCTTCCACTCCTTGATCCTGGCCGTCATCTGCTCGATGCGTCCGGTGAAGACCGCGATCACGGTCTGCCATTCGGCTGTGGACAGGGCATGCTCCACTGCATCGTCTTCATCCGGAATGATCAGGATATCCGGGTCCTGATAACTGCTTTTCGCCCCCTGCAGGACCAGGTCCATGACCTCTTGGCTGTCCCGGCCCCGGGCATAGTCCGCGTCCTCCCAGACAATGAGCTGATCGAAATACTCCGCGGCTACCCGGCCGTACTCCACCAAGTCCTCATCCCTTCTGTCCCCTGTCCCGGCCAGAATGCCCACCTTGCGCCCGCTCCCCAGGGAAGACACGAACTTGCCGATGGCCTCCATGCTGGGGGGATTGTGCGCATAATCGATGAGCACCTTGAACTTTTCGAACTCAAATATGTTCATCCGCCCCGGCAGCTGTGCGGAGGAAGGGAAAAAGGTCTGCAGCCCGATGCGGATTTCTTCAACACTCACCTCCTGGACAAAGGCAGCCAGAGATGCGGCCAGCACATTCTGAATCTGAAAAGAGGCCTTGCCAGAGTAGGTTAAGGGAATATTGATCACCTTGTCCACCTGGATGGCCCAGTCCCCCTTGAGCAGGACAATGCTTCCCTCATCGTAGACCGCGGCCGTTCCTCCGGATGCGCAGTGCTCCCGGATGCGGGGATTGGAGGCGTCCATGCTGAACAGGGCCGCCTGACAAGGTATGCCCTCCTGCATAGAAATGACATGGGGATCATCTGCGTTGAGCACCGCATAGCCTTCAGGACGGACATTCTCGGCCACCAGGGCCTTGAGCCGAGTCAGCTGCTCCAGGGTATGAATCCCGCGCAGTCCGAGATGATCCGAGGCTATATTGGTCACCACGCCCACATCACTCGCGTCGTAGCCCAATCCGGAGCGCATCATCCCTCCCCGGGCGGTTTCAAAGACAGCATAGTCCACCGTGGGGTCGCGGAGCACGAAGCGGGCGCTTTCCGGGCCTGAACAATCCCCTTTGTACAGCAGGGTGTTCTGGATATAAATGCCGTCCGTGGTCGTGGCCCCGACCTTTTTTCCGTGTATCCGCATTATATGGGCAATGAGCCGGGTGGTGGTCGTCTTCCCATTGGTCCCGGTTACGGAGATAATGGGGATCCGTCCCGGACTGCCGGAGGGGAACAGCATGTCCAGGACCGGTTCGGCGACGTTTCTGGGCTTGCCCACGGTTGGGGCCAGGTGCATGCGGAACCCCGGAGCTCCGTTGACCTCAATGACCGCGCCCCCGTTTTCAGTAATCGGCTCGCTCAGGCTGGGAGCCATCACATCTATCCCGCAGATGTCCAGATCGATGATCCGGGCCACCCGTTCGGCCAAAAACACATTCCCGGAGTGAACCGTATCGGTCACGTCCTCGGAGATCCCTCCAGTGCTCAAATTCGCCGTGGTCTTTAAATACAGGACCCGGCCCTGGGGAAGAATCGTGTCCAAACCGAGGCCTTCCTGGTCCAGCAGACGCCGGGTCATATCGTCCACGCTGATCTCGGTCAGCTCCTGCTCGTGCCCGTAGCCCCGGCGGGGATCCTGGTTCACCTCGTCGATGAGTTCCTGGACGCTCATCCGCCCGTTGCCCACCACATGGGCCGGAGTTCGCCTGGCTGCGGCCACGAATGTGGAATTGATGACCAAAAGCCGGTAATCGAAGCCGGGGATATACTGTTCCACGATCACCCGGCCGGAATAGGTAACGGCCGCGGCAAATGCGGCCCGGGCTTCATCCATGCTTTGCACATTGATGCTTGCCCCCTTGCCCTGATGCCCGTCCACGGGCTTGACGACCAAGGGAAAACCGACCCTGGAGACTGCGGATTCCATCTCTTCCCAGGACTGGACCACCCGACCCAAGGGCACCGGACAGCCGTTGTTTTCCAGCATATTCTTGGTCTCTTCCTTGTCGTAGGCGATCTCCAGCCCTATGCTGCTGGTTTTTCCGGTCACTGTGGCCTGGATCCTCTGCTGGTGCACGCCCCATCCCATCTGGACCAGGGAGTACCTGTTCAGGCGCAAGACCGGTATATTCCGCTTCCTGGCCTCCTCCACCAGAGATCCTGTGCTGGGCCCGAAACGTTCCTCCTCCCTGATCTCCCGCAGACACTGGACATCCCGGTCCACATCGCAGGACCTTGCAGCTATCACCGAATTGACGATGCGGAAGGCTGCCTCTGCGGCGTAGAATCCAGCCCGTTCTTCTTCGTAAGAAAAAACAACATTGTATATCCCCTCTTCACCGTCCCATGTACAGCGCCCAAATCCGCACTGCATGCCGGCTAAAACCTGCAGCTCCAGGGCAACATGCTCCATTATGTGCCCCATCCAAGTCCCTTCCCGTACTCTTTCCAGAAATCCACCTTCATAACCGCGGGAACACCTGTGCTCATACAGAGAAGGAAGAACCTCTTCCAATCGTTCTGCGAATCCAGCTATTGTATTCGAGGGGTACTCTTCCATTTCTTCCAGATCAACCCGCATGACCATAAGCTTATGCCGCCGGTTGGACCAGTAATTCGGTCCGCGCAGGGCTCGTATTTCAAGTATTTTCATCTCCCGCATGCACCCTTGTTATGGTCCGGAAAATTCTCACTGAATTCTTGCTTTACTCCCGGGGAAAGAGTACGTTCTTTTCATGAAAAAAACAAAAGGAATTCTAATCATCATCGGCGGAGACCTGTCCCTTCCTTCTGAAGCCAACGGGTCCGAGGATATGGGCAACGGCACGATGCATGAGACCGAGGCCGAGATCATCACCACTTTCTGCCGGAGCCTGCCCGGAAAAACAAGCCGGATAGAAATCATCCCCACTGCATCCGAGGTCCCGGAAAAATCCAGCCAGCGATACGTCCAGGCCTTTGAGAACCTGGGACAGACCAACGTCGGGGTCCTGGACATCAGGACCAGAGAAGAAGCGCAGGCCGAGGACACCGTAGCCCGGACCAGAGAAGCTGAAGGCTTTCTGTTCACCGGCGGAAATCAGCTGCGGCTGACCACCCTCCTGGGAGGCACGGAGTTCTTAAGCGTCCTCCTGGACCGCTTCCGTCAGGAGCCGGTGGTTATTGCCGGAACCAGCGCCGGGGCCATGTGCATGTCTGATACCATGATTTACGAGGGCAGCAGCCACGAGGCCCTGCGCAAAGGCGAGGTCAAGTTCAGCAGCGGGTTCGGGATCTTGGACAATGTGATTATCGACACCCACTTCGTCAAACGCGGACGGATCGGCCGCCTGTTCCAGGCCGTGGCCCAAAATCCGGCCTCCCTGGGCATCGGTTTGGGAGAAGACACCGGGCTGTTGATCACCAAGGGGGATGTTCAGGAGGCCATCGGCTCCGGTCTGATCATCGTGGTCGACGGTGCCAACATCCGGCACACGAACATGGCGTCCATCAGCGAAGGCGAACTGATTTCCATCGAAAACTTAAACGTTCACGTCATGATCCCGGGGGACAAATATATCCTGTCCGAACACAAGTTCATCCCGGCTCAATCCGAGTGAGGTCTAGGATGAAAAAAAATATTTTCATCATTGGCTTGGACGAGTTCAACCTGCACATGATCCAGAAGGTCAAAAACGCGGAGAACTACAACTTCATCGGCCTGCTGGACATACACGCCTTGATCGACAGCGGCCGATACCGCCTGCAGGACATGCTGGATCAGGCTGACGCAGAGCTGAGGAGCTTTTCCGGACCCATCGATGCCATTGTGGGATACACCGACTTTCCGGTCAGCACCATGGTTCCCATCCTCTGCGAGCGGTTCAAGGTCCCCGGCCCCTCCCTGGAAAGCGTGCTCAAATGCGAGCACAAATACTGGAGCCGCCTGGAACAAAAGCAGGTCATTCCAGAGTACATCCCAAAGTTTACCCCCTTCGATCCCTTCGACGACCAGGCCCTGGACAAGATCAACCTGGAGTTCCCCTTCTGGATCAAGCCGGTCAAGTCCACCGCTTCCCAGCTGGGTTTTCGGATCAACACCGCCAGGGACTTTCAGCGGGCTGTTTCCGTTCTCAGGGAAAAGATCGGTCTTTTCCGTCCCTTTGATTATCTGCTGGACATTGTTCAGCTGCCGGAGGAAGTGGCCAGGGTGAACAGCTCGCACTGCGTGGCCGAGCAGATCATCTCCGGCCGGCAGTGCACCCTGGAGGGATATGTGCACAACAAAGCCGTGCATACCTACGGGATTATTGATTCCATTCGCGAACCCAACCGGACCACGTTTGCCCGCTACCAATACCCTTCCCGTCTGCCCCGCAGGGTACAGGAAAGGATGGCCGGGATTACCGAAAAGGTCATGTCCCGGATCGGGCTGGACCAATCGGCCTTTAATGTGGAGTTTTTCTGGAACGAGCGAAAGGACCAGGTCTGGTTCCTGGAAATAAATACCCGCATTCCGCAGTCCCACAGTGATCTGTTCGCCAAAGTGGACGGGGTATCCAACCACCAGATCATGCTCGACGTGGCCCTAAATCGCGATCCGTGGTTTCCCAAGCGCCAGGGCAGGTACAAGGTGGCCGGGAAGTTCTTTCTCCGCGAATATCAGGATAAACTGATTACTGCCATCCCCACCAGGCAGGACCTGGATGATATCGCTCGCCGGATACCCGGAACATTGATCGACATCCAGGGCAAGGTGGGCATGAAGCTCTCCGAGATCCCGGAACAGGACAGCTACAGCTATGCCACGGCCTTTATCTATCTGGGAGCAAACTCCCAGCAGGAGCTTGTTGACAAGTTCCAGCAGTGCAGGAAGATGCTGACCTTCCGTTTTGAACAGCCGATCCCAGTGGTCAGCCCGGATCAGGCTCAGGACCGGCTTCCGGAAACAGCTCCCCAGGTCGCTATCCAGGTCCTGGCCTCTCCGTTGCGGCTTCCGGAACAGAAGGTCCCCCTGCCCAATACCGGCGGGGTTCAGGACCGAATCAAACCATAGCCTCAGGTCACTATTTAGAGCCGTACATGGCTACCCGGGGCTCCTCTCCTTCCCGAAGCAGCCCCCGAAACATGCCCTGGGTAAGGTGGACAGCTGCGGCATGGCCCGAAGGATCCACAGCGATCATGCCGCCCATTCCGCCCAGGTCCTTAATCTCGGACAAAACCTGATCACATGCCTGCTCAAGGCTCAGGCCCCCGAGCTCGATAAGGACCGAAACCCTGTGCGCGGCCACGGTGCGGATAAAGTACTCCCCTTCGCCGGTGCAGGCCACGGCGCAGGTGGCGTTGTTCGCATAGGTCCCGGCCCCGATCAGGGGCGAATCCCCGACCCGTCCGTGGGTCTTGTTCATAGTCCCGCCAGTGGAACTGGAAGCGGCCACATTCCCCTGCCTGTCCAGGCAGACCGCCCCCACAGTGCCCAAATGTGCGGCATCCACACCAGATCCCTTGCCGGAAACATTTTGCCCCCCGGCCTGCACATATTCCTCCCAGCGCCGGCGGGTGGCGAAATACTCCGGATCCACCGGGTGCAGGCCCTGTTCACGGGCAAAGGCCTCCGCCCCCTCCCCGATGAGCAGGACGTGCGCTGATCTGTCCATGACCAGGCGGGCTGCCCGCACCGGATTTTGGATTCGGCTGGTTCCAGCCACAGCCCCGGCCTGCAGATCACGTCCGTTCATTATGGAAGCGTCCATTTCGTTCGTCCCTTGATGGGTGAAGACCGAGCCTCGCCCGGCGTTGAACAGCGGAGAGTCCTCCAGGACCATGACAGCGGATTCCGTGGCGTCCACGGCAGTACCGCCGGCTTCCAGAACCGTGCGCCCGGCCTGCAGGCTCTGCCTCAGGACGCTAAGGTGCTCCTGCTCCTCCCGGGCGGTGAATCTTTCCGGGACGATGTCCTCGCACCCGCCATGAATGCATAGTACGTACTGACTGTTCATTGTCCGGCCGAGTCCTTTCAGTTGTGCAGTCCAGATCACGATCGGCTCTTCGACACAGAAAGTGGAATTGCATACATAAGAGTTTGGCGTCTCTTCTGTGTGCCGTAAGCGGCAGGCCCGCACATTTTCTTGGTCCCGCCACCCGGCACTCACATGCATGATACGCTCACGCAAACAGAAAGCAGTGACCTGCATGTGAGTGCCGGGAGGGGGCAGGGATCCCCCTTTGGCGGGGCTTAGAAAATACCGGGCCGAAAGTGGGCACACAGAAGAGATGGCAAACGCCAAAATCCACAGGCTACATCGAAGAACCTCACGATCAGACATGATCGCGGGGGATTTCATAGCGCCAATTGCGGGCAAAAACACGTTCATTCCGAATAAACGCGTCCAGTTCAGCATGGATTTGAAAGCTCTCCGAAGTAGAGGTCAATACCGTCCTGGCGGTCGTGCGCACCGACCACTCCCCGCGCCGGAAGCTGCGCTCCCACAGAGTCTCGCCGCGCACGGAATCGAAGTCGTCGCCCTGATACGTGTACCATTCCCTGGCCCGGGCGCTCACGCTCCAATCGATGTCCTCCAGGCAAAAGGAGCCCTCGTCCTTTATAACCTCCAGGGTGGCCTCATCCCGGCCCAAATCCCGGATGACCCGCCAGGCATGCTCCTTGGGCTGCACCTGGCGGACTGCGGGAGCAGGGGCCCCTTCTGGTTCCGGAAATACACGCAGACCCGCATCTTCCTCTCTCTCCGGACGAACCGGGAGCTCCAGACTGCTGGGACCGATGTGCACCCTCAGGCGCACCGGGGACGGCGAAGGCCAGGCCAAGGGCCAATAGGAGGTGGAGATGGAAATCCTAAGCCGGTGTCCGGGGGGAAAGCTCTGAGCGATGTGGTTCATGGGCACCCGCACGGAATATATCCGGCCGGGCTGCAGCGGTTCCGGCTCGCTGTGTCCGTTTCTGTGGCACAGGTTGAGCAGCCCGTAGGTCACCCGGGTGGCCTTGTCGTCCGGGGCGACATCCGAAAGCCGGACCGCGGCCATGGCCACCGGACGGTTAGAGGATACATCCAGGGCCAGGACCGGCGCTCCCAATATCTCCAGCCTGTCCAGCAAGGGCTCGGTCTCAAAGACCAGGGCCCCGCCGTCCTCTTCCCGCTGATCATGGGGCAGATCCGGAGGGGCCGCGTAAGAACACCATTTCCCGGCATACAGACCGACGCTCAACGGAGACTGGATGGTGACGCTGCCTGCTTCGGCTGCCGGTTCCGGCAGGAGGAGATGTCCGGGGTGCAGGTGATAGGTTCGGAGTTCAATCCGGGGCGAGGGCCAGCTTGTCTCCGCCACCCAGCGTCCGGGCCGGTGTCTGTAGCGGGTGTTCGGCGGAACGCTGTCCTGCATCCAGACCCGGAGCATGGGCTCATCCATCCCTCCCGGGCCTTTGTCCTTGAGCCAGGAATCCCACCAGCGAAGGGCTTCCTGCAGAAAGCCGATGGCCGGTCCCGGGACTCCGAAATGGGGATATTTATGGCTCCATGGGCCGATAAGCCCCATCCTGGGGACGCTGAGTCCGGCCAAAAGGCGAAAGACCGCATTGGAGTATCCGTCTGCCCAGCCGCTGACCGCCAGGACCGGACAGGAAATGGCCGAATAGTCCTCACAGACCGAGCCGTGCCTCCAGTATTCGTCCCGGCGCTGATGCTCCAGCCATTTCTTCAGCCACAGCCCGCTCCCCTCCAGACGGGAGAGCCACATGTCCCGCCATGCCCCGCCCACCAGGGAAGGATCCGGAGGACATGCGTTGTAGCTGAACATGGTCGAGGCCCAGGACAGATTGTCTCCTAAGAGACAGCCCCCCATGTAGTGGACGTCGTCTGCATAGCGATCGTCCGTGGAGCAGACGGTTATGACCGCTCTAAGCTCCGGAGGCCGCAGCGCGGCCAGCTGCAGGGAGTTGAACCCGCCCCAGGAAATGCCCATCATTCCAATATTTCCGTCGCACCAGGGCTGAGCCGCGATCCAGTTCAGGATCTCCAGGCAGTCCTGCTGCTCCTGGGCCAGGTATTCGTCCTCCAAGACCCCTTCCGAGTCCCCTGCTCCGCGCAGATCCGCACGGATACAGGCATAGCCGTGCCCGGCGAAGTATCCGTGGGTGATGCTGTCCCCAACGGCTTCCACGTCCCGCTTGCGGTAGGGGATGAACTCCAAGACGGCCGGGACCGGCATCCGCTCAGCGCATGCGGGAAGCCATATCTTGGCTGCCACTCGGATCCCGTCGGACAAAGGAATCCAGACGTGCTCCAGGACCCTGACGTTCTCCGGAAAGGACTGACGAGTCTTCATTGCCTGGCAGCCTCCTGGTTGGACCAAATACACGTTCTCAGACCATAGAGCTATCTATATGCCGAGCAGGTGCAGAAGGCAAGAGGAACTGCGCACGGCGGACGAGCCGCTTGGAAGATTGCGCGATTTGGGACTTGGGCGTGTCCTGCGGAGGGCTGGGAAGCACACGGCGGGTCATCTCTGGCCCCGCCGTGGCAGGTATGCCAGCCCCGCGCTCCGCGGGGCTGGCATACCTGATCATTGCACCGGTTATCCGAGAAGGGTCTGGGCCTTATCAAACCAGACCTGATTTTGGGCGCAAATAGCCTCCCGCCGGGAGTGTACCCTGCGCACGGCCCTGGAGACAAAGAGTTCGGCCGCATCTCTTTTGTGGTCCAAGTGCAGCGCATCCCGGACAAGAAGATAGGCCATGCCGGTCTCGGCGGCCATATCCACCAGCCGCCGGGCATGAAACTCCTGAAACCGGGAGTCCGCGCGCTCTTTTATCTGGGCCACCGCCGCCTCGCATGCTTTGCGGCACTCCCTGGCCCCTTCCAGCTGCGCGGGCAGGCTTGAAAGGTCGGTGTCCTGCTCCAGGACGTCCAACCAGTCAAAGAAGGTCCCGGTCATGATTCCGCCGATAGCCGCCACAACCTGCAGCTGGGTGGTGCCTTCATAGATGTTTGTAATCCGGGCATCCCGATACAGGCGCTCAACCGGGAAATCCTTGGTGTAGCCGGTACCTCCGTGGATCTGGATTGCCATATCGCAGATGTCGTTGACCACTTCCGAGGTATAGGCCTTGACCAGGGGGGTGAACAGGGCGCTGTAGCGGGTGTATCGCTTTAAGGCGTCTTTGCGGGATTTGGCCTGCTCCGGATCCCGTTCAGCCAGCTCTTCCAGCCCCTCTTTGATATCCACCAGACGCGAGGTCTCATAGAGCAGGCTGCGTCCGGCCTGTATACTCACCTGCATCTCGGCCAGCATCTCGGTCACCGGCAAAAAGCGATCAATGGATTGTCCGAACTGCACTCTCTGTCTGGCGTACCCCTTGGCTTCGCGCAGAGCGGCCTCGGCAACACCCACGGCCTGGGCGGCCACTCCCAGCCTGGCCCCGTTCATCAGGGACATGGTGTATTTGACCAGTCCCTTCTTGCGCTCTCCCAGCAGCTCGGCCGGAGCATCCTGAAACTGCAGCTCGCAGGTGGGCGAACCGTGGATGCCCAGCTTGTCTTCAATCCGCCGGATGCGCATGTGCTCATCCCGTTCGTAGATAAACAGGGAGACGCCTCGGCCTCCGGAAATCCCGGGCTCGGACCTGGCCATAACCAGGGAGACGTCGGCACAGCCGTTGGTAATGAACCTCTTGACCCCGTTGAGAACCCATCCACCGTCCTCGTTCTGATCCGCCCGCAGGGAAATGGACTGCAGATCCGACCCGGCATCCGGCTCGGTCAAGGCCATGGCCCCTGATGTTTCTCCAGAGCAGAACCGGGGAAGATAACGCTCTTTCTGTTCCCGGGAGCCGAACTTGCATATGGTGTCTGCAATCTCCTGCAGGCCGAACAGGTTCATCAGGGAGGCATCGGCCCGGGAGATCATTTCAATGGCCATGGAATAGACGGTCTTGGGCATATTGATCCCCCCGTACTCCCGGGGAAGGGTAAAGCCCATCAGATCGGCCTGGGCCAGACGCTCCAAAGCCTCTTTGGTTCCCTGAGCATAGTGGACTGCTCCATCCTCAAACCTGGCCCCCTCCCGGTCCACGGCATCCGCCCTGGGGGCGACAAAATCACCTGCGATCTGGCCCACAATTTCCAGGACTCGGTGGTAGTTGTCCAGAGCATCTGGTAGGTCCTGGGGAGCGTGGGCGTACACCCCGTGCTGGGCAAAATCCTGCTCTTTAAGCCGGATTACCTGCTCCAGGTCCATGTGCTGCAAATGGTGCAGAATATCTGGATTGTCCAGGTAAAAGTTGCTCACACATCCTCCTTGTATGCACCACCCGGCCACGCGCCCTGCTCCCGGCAGCCCATCTCCGGAGGGATCTGGCTGGTGGCCCGGGGTTCGTAGTTCCTCAGAACGGCCGTTGGACCCAGTGAGAGGGATTGGATCCGAACCCGCCTGCCCCCTGTTCTGGATCCAGAGGCGGCCAGGCTCGCATTATTCTCCAGGCAGTTCCGGAGCCCCCTCACGCCTGCACGCCTATTCCTTGTCCTTATAGGCCTTGATCATATGCTGGATCACCTGCTTTACATCGCCGACTATGCCGTAATGGGCAATATCAAAGATCGGGGCCGCGGGATCCGTATTGATGGCCACGATCCGCTTGGACTCGGACATCCCTGCCCGGTGCTGAATCTGCCCTGAGATGCCGCAGGCAATATACAGGTTGGGACGGACAGTGGTCCCGGTCTGCCCCACCTGGTGCTCCTTGGGCACAATCCCGGCATCAACCACCGGTCTGGACGCACCCACCACCCCGCCCAAAGCGGCGGCCAGTTCATGGACCGCCTCCAGGGACTGGGGATCTGCGGCCCCCATTCCCGCGGACACGATTATCTTGGCCTTTTTCATGTCCACGGCCTTTTCCTTGTGCACCACGTCCAGGATTTCAGTCAGGACATCGCCCTCCCCGAGGTCAATGTCCTCCTTAACAACCTGGGCCGGCTGCCAGGAATCGAGCTCCCGTCTGGGCATGACGCCTTCGCGCACCGTAGCCATGCTCGGCCTGCTGTCCGGAGAAACAATGGTGGCCACAATATTGCCTCCAAAAGCAGGCCTGATCTGGAGCAGCACGTTTGTATACACAGTCCCCTTGGCCTTGTGCTCGCCGATCTGCAGATCGGTACAGTCCGCAGTCAAACCGCATTGCAGCTCTGAGGCCACCCTGGGAGCCACGTCCCGGCCTGTGGTTGTGGCTCCGAAGAGCACAACCTGGGGTTCATAGCGTTGAATAACTTGGGTCAGGGTCTTGGCATAGGGGACGGAGGTAAACCGCTCCAAGCCGGGATGCTGAACCAGCACCACCCGTTCACACCCGTAGCGGCCCAAAGAGCCGGGATCGTATCCGTCACCGGCTCCAAGAACGGCGGCCTCCACCCCCACTCCCAGAGCGGCCGCCAGCTCCCGGGCCTTGGACAGAAGCTCCAGGCTGACCTCTGCCGGCATGCCGTCCCGGTGCTCAATAAAGACCATGACATTCCCGCGTTCCTGCATGTATCCTCCATTCTCTTTTCCCCCCTGCCGGCAGTATGCGCCCGGGGCGAAACAAGGTCCTGTCTTCTCATCAAGCTTTGTATCAGCTATCCCAGAATATGCTCCTGCACCAATTCATGCACCAACCCGGATATGGCCTGCGGCGTATTGTCTATTCGTTTGGTCTCGGTAGCCGCCAAGACCACGCTCTCGATCTTTTTGACCTTGGTCGCCGAACCGGAAAGCCCGCAGCGCTGGGGATCGGCCTGGATGGAGGCCATGTTCCACTGCTTGATGTGCTCCGCCCCCAAACCGCATTCCGGTTCTATATACGACTCATCGTAGGCATCGTCTGCGTGGCAAAGGATGTTCTTATAGGCCATGACCAGCTTTGCCCTCGGCGGCCTGGGATCGTTGGCCGCACTGGATACGGTCATCAACACCGGAAAACGGCTGCGTACGGTCTCGTCTCCTGTCTCCACACTGCGCACGACCGTTATATATTCGCCGTGCACGTCCTGCACAGCAGAGACCGAGGTGATCTGATTCATGTTCAGCTTCTGGGCAACCTGGGGACCGACCTGGGCGGTGTCGCCGTCGATAGCCTGCCTCCCGCAGAGGACCAGGTCCACCCGGCCCAAACGCTGCACCGCACAGGCCAGGGCATAGGAGGTGGCCAATGTATCCGCTCCGGCAAATCCGCGGTCTGAGACCAAAACCGCCTGATCAACGCCCCGGTACAGGCACTCCTTGAGCACCTCGCTGGCCTTGGGCGGCCCCATGCTGATTGCCGTTACTGTTGCCTCCCCAACAGTCTCTTTGATCCGCAGGGCCTCCTCCAGGGCATTTTGATCTTCGGGATTGAAAATCGCAGGCAAGGCATCCCGGTTCACCGTCCCGTCCTCCTTCATGGCCTGACCGGTCACATTCTGAGTATCCGGGACTTGCTTGACAAAAACAACAATTCGCAGGGTCATTGCTCTCCTCCAGCTCTGCATCTCGCCTGTAGGTCGCCGACCGGGTGCCCGTCGGCTCCATTATCTGCACACAGCCGTGCGCCTGATATCAAAACAGTGTTCATCGCCATGGCGGACGCAAGAAGACCGGGAACCGATCTCCCCATCGCGGCCGGGCGAAAGAGGAATACTAGGCAATCTGGGCTGAGGTTTCAAGGATGGATTTTGGGGCTCGTGGACACGGATGTGGAATCTCATGCAGAAGAGAGGGCGGGGTCGCACCACCACAGGCAAGGTCGAAGATCCCTTTGGGGCTGGTCAAGCGCGGAATGCGCGCTTGATTTACCCCCCTGGAGAAGAGGGGACTGCTGGGCAGGTCAATCGATTCTAATGTCCGGACACCGGTCCAGTCCCTGGTCCATACTCATCTTGAATGCGGCCGCAGCCTGAACGAAGTTTTCAGCCCAGGCCGGAACACTGAAGGCATGGACATGGGTATAGCAGGCGAAGGTATTCCGGAATAAAAGCCCATCCTGAGCCTGACCCAGCCCAGTTCCCCGGAGCATGTCCAGGCACGGCTGCTGGACTGCACAGGACGCCTTGCCCTGAGGAGGAAGGCACTTGGAGTAGTGGAACTCATGGCCATAAAACTCATAGCCCAGGGGATAAAATGGATTTGCTCTGCTTACCCGGGCCAGGGTATACCCGTGCCCCTGCGGTTTGCGGCTCAGCTCGGCCTCCAGGGGAAAGATGCCGACCATGGGCTGCTGGGTGCCGGCCGAGTGCAGCGCCCGGCACAAATACATCAGCCCCCCGCATTCGGCATAAATGGGCAGACCCTTGTCCGCCAGCCTGAACACCAGCTCCCGGACGGCGGTGTTGGCTGCCAGGTCCAGAGCCTGGGTCTCCGGAAACCCGCCGCCGAGATAGAGTCCGTGGACCTCAGGCCAGGCATTGTCGTTGAGCAGACTGACCTCCTGGATCTCTGCCCCCGCCCGGCTCAAGGCCTCCAGATTTTCCGGATAGTAAAACCACAGACAGGCATCCTTGACCACCCCTATCCGGACCCGGTTGCCGGGGTGTGCGGTGCGGGGCCAAATCATGGGCTGGGCCGGACTCATCTGCGGAGCCCGCCGGGCTATCTGCGCGATCTGGTCCAGATCCAGCCAGTCGCTGATGGTTCGGGCTATGGATTCCAAGGCCTGCTCGGAAGCGTGCTCCTGATCTGATACCAGGCCCATGTGCCGTTCCGGGATGGGATTGGTCCTCAGCTTGGGAAGTGTGCCCAGGACAGGGAGGCCGCAATAGGTCTCTATGCACTGGCGCAGGATGCTCCTGTGCCGCGCCCCGGCGGTATTGTTCAAGACAACCCCGGCGATGCGCACATCAGGCTCAAAGGCCAGACAGCCCTGAATCAGGGCGGCCGCTGTCCGGGTCATCTTGGTGCAGTCGACGATGAGCAGGACCGGAGTGTCCAGGAGGCGGGCCAGATGGGCGGTGGAACAGCTGCCGTCCAGATCTTTGCCGTCGAACAGGCCGCGGTTGCCCTCCACCAGGCAGACATCGTGGTCCTGGGCGCGGTGGACGAAAAGGGACCTGATCTGGTCCTCAGACATGAGAAAAGGGTCCAAATTGGTGGCTGTTCGCCCGGCCGCTCGGCCGAGCCAGACAGCATCAATATAATCAGGACCCTTTTTAAAAGGCTTGACCTTCCAGCCTGTCTGCTTCCAGTACCTGGCCAGGCCGAGACTGAGTATGGTCTTTCCTGACCCGCCGCGCAGACCGGCAACCGTCAAGCGAGGAATGGTGAGCACAAAAATCGGTATGTTCGGATAAAGCGATTACTCTTCCTTGTCTCCGCCTTCTCCCTCGGCCCCGGCTTGCTTGCCCATGCCGGGAAGAGTGTACATGGTCGTGCTCCCGCTGGACCAAAAGGAGAGCATGCCTTCGGAGACCATCTCATTGACGACTTTCTTGGCCGCTCGCGGCTTCTCGTCCATGATCTTGGCCAAGTCATTAAAATAGAATTTTGTTTTGCTCGATGATTTTTTCTTCAGCTCATCAACAACTTTTTGTTTCAGCTCTTCATTGGCCATGGGGCTTGCCTCCATTGAAAGTTGGAAAGGGGGCGGTGCCCTGCCCCCTTTCCTGATTGTCAATCCTACTCGGCTTTGATCGCCGCGTAATCGTTCATGCCTTCCGTGAACTTGAAGTTCGAGGTCTGCCGCCAGGTGTAGTAGGCAGGATCCCGGAAGTCGTCGATCAAATGATGCGAGAACTCCAGACCGGTGACCTCAAAGAACTTCTCCCAGCCGATCCGCTCAGCCCATTCGCCCAGCCGCTCGTACTTGCGGGCGTTCTTTTCGTAGGCTTCCACGATCTGGCGGATGGTCTTGGCCAGTGTCGGCCAGCGCGGAGGCTCGTTGGGGATGAATGCAACCACGACCTTGGAGAACTTGGGGGCGCTGATCCGGTTGGACACCTTGCCGCCGGCCATGAGCACGATTCCGTCGCCCTCGGCATTGGCCAGGGGCAGGGAGGGGCACATGGTGTAGCAGTTCCCGCAGTACATGCATTTTTCCACGTTGATCTCAACGCTCTTGACTTCCTTTTTCTCCCCTGTGCGCTCGGAGGTGATCTCCTTCTTCTTGGGCTTGATGGCCGCGGTGGGGCATGCGGCGATGGCCAAAGGAATCTCGCACAGGTTGTCCAGGAATTCGTCGTCGATCATCGGCGGCTTGCGGTGATAGCCCAAAATGGCGATGTCTGAGCAGTGCACAGCCCCGCACATGTTCAAGCAGCAGGCCATGGAGATGCGCAGCTGAGCGGGCAGACGCATGTTCTGGAACTCTTCAAAGAGCTCGTCCATGACCACCTTCACCGTGCCCGAGGCGTCTGTTGCCGGGGTATGGCAATGGATCCAGCCCTGGGTATGAATGATATTGGTCAGCCCGGCACCTGTTCCGCCGATGGGGAACTTGTAGGAACCGCCTTCCATCTTCCGGCTCATCAGGTCCTGCTTCAGGGGCTCGACCTTGTCCTTGCTGTCCACCATGAACTCGATGTTGTTCCGGGTGGTGAAGCGGACATAGCCGTCGCAGTGCTTGTCTGCGATCTCGCAGATCTCGCGGGCGAACTCGACGCTCATCAGACGCATGCCGCCGACGCGGACGGTGTAGACCTCGTCCCCGCCCTCGGCCTTGTGCATGAGGACGCCCGGCTCCAGGATCTCATGCCACTGCCACTTGCCGAAGTTGTTCTTGATAACCGGAGGCAGGAACTCGCCGTAGTGGTGGTTCCCAATATCCGTAATCCGATCTTCCATCGGCTTATCTGGGTTATATCCGGATGACACAAAAGCCATAGCGTTCCTCCCTTAGCGTTGATGGCGTTTCCTGAAATCAGTGATGTCTTGACTGAACCCACCGGGCACTTCTTCTTCTCTCCAGAAGATGTAGGGGTTGTGCCGCGGCTCTTGAACGTGCTGGGCCAGGGCCTTCAATCCGGTCATATCCAGAAGCTTCTGGAATCCCTGCCGCTTGATCAGCTCGCCCAGGCGTTCCCGGTTCTTGCCTTCTTCCATCCACCAATCCCAGATATTCTCGATGACTTCCTTGATGTCGTCGTAGGGCTCTTCCACCTTCATGAACGGTACGAGCATGGAGCTCATCTGCGCGCCGTCCAGGATGGGGGCCTTGGCCCCGACCAGGATGGACAGTCCCTTGTCCTCGCCGGGACGCAGAGCGCGGGGCATGACATTGATGCAGTGCATGCACCGGTTGCATTCCTTGTCGTTGATCTTCAGCTGATCGCCTTCCATCCACATGCATTGGGTCGGGCACCGATCGATGACTTCCTTCTGGATGTCGAAGGGACCCCAGTCCCGGCCGGAGTGGGCGCCGCCGTTGGGAGGAAGCTCTCCGCCCACATAGGCCTTGACCGCTTCCTGATCGATGCGGATGTTGTCCCTCCAGGTCCCGAGAAAGGACATGTCCGCCCGGGCAATGGCAGCCACGCAGCCGTTGGGGCAGCCGTCGAACTTGAACTTGAACTTGTAGGGGAAGGCGGGACGATGCAGCTCGTCCTGATATTCGTGGGTCAGCTGGTAGCAGAGCTCCTGGGTGTTGTAGCAGGCCCACTCGCAGCGGGACTCGCCCAGGCAGCAGGACGGGGTGCGCAGGTTGGAGCCTGATCCGCCCAGGTCCTGATCCATCTTGTGGGTCATCTCGTAGAAGATCTCTTCCAGCTGCTCGGTCCGGGTACCCAAAAAGATGATGTCCCCGGTGGAACCGTGCATATTCATGACCCCGCTGCCGCGGAAATCCCACAGATCACAGATTCTGCGCAGATAATCGGTGGTGTAGTACTTGCCGTTGGGCTGATTGACCCGGAGGGTGTGGAAATGGGCAACCCCGGGAAACTGCTCGGGTTGGTCACAGTACCGGCCAATGACTCCCCCGCCGTAGCCGAACACACCGACAATGCCGCCGTGCTTCCAGTGCACTTCCTTTTCCTTGTAGGACAGCTCAACAACGCCAAGGATATCCTCAACGCAATCGGTGTCGATCTGATATTCGACATTGTCCGGGTTTTCTTTCCGATGCGTGGCCTGCCGCTTCAAATCGGACACAAAGCTTGGCCATGGCCCGCTCTCAAGCTGGTCCAGCAAAGGGGTTTCATGCTTGAATGCCATTACTCAGCCTCCTTCTCGTAGTCATAAGGTTTTGGAGTACAAAACAATTCCAACATCTATGGTAATCTCGGCCTCATGCCATGGAGTTTGTGATATTAGGGACAAGATATGGGCTTTGTCAAGGCCCAACACGACTGAGGACCCAAAAGGCGCGGGTTTTCAGCCTCCCGAATCACTCGTGATCGACCGGGCACGGGCCGGAGTTGCCGCCACTACTTCCGGTACGGCTGGAGTTCCTGCAGGATATCGTCCGGCATCTCATAGCCGTACTTGATAGCCAGATCACAATTCTCTATCGCCTGGTCGTAGTCCTGCAGCTGGATATAGGCTAAGCACAGATTGTTATAGGCTGGACCAAAGGTGGGCTGCTCCGTGATCACCTGCCGGCACTGCTCAATGCAGCCGTCAATATCCCCTTGCATCAGGTAGGCGCTGCCCAGGGTGGACCTGGCCTGGACAAACTTCGGATCGAAGCTCAGAGCCCGGCGCAGGGCAGCCACTGCCTCGTCCACCTTCCCCAGCTGCATCTGGACGAAGCCGATGTTTCCGTGCGGAACCGCAAACCTGGGCCGCAGCTCTGTGGCCTTCTTGTTGAAGCTCAAACAGGTCATCAGGTCCCCATTGCGCAAGGCCAGTCCGCCGAGCTGAACATAGGCCTCAGCCAGATCAGGCGTCAACTGAATCGCTGTCTTCAGCTCCTGCTCCGCCTTCTCGTATTCGCCTTTTCCGATGAGCACGCAGCCGAGATTGTAGTGGGCAACCCCATCCTGCGGATTGTCTTTGAGCTGCTGCTGCAGCGTTTGCAAGTATTCGTCTACGCTTTGATACTGTTCGGCCATGCATTCTCCCGATCGGATAGCAGCCGGCTCCGGCCGCCACCTCAGTGGTTACAGTCCCAATCAGTCTTCCCACACCATGTCCGGGGTCATGTTCCGCTTGTCCAGCTCCTTGGCGTACCACAAGCAGAACTCGAATATGCCCCGGTAGCGATCGTCGCGCCCGAATATGCCCATGCAGAACTCATGCACCCCTCTGTTGTAGGCGCTGGTTCGTTTCTGGACCTCGTTTTGGGCAAAATATTCCTCGTACAGCTCCTGTGCCGTGCGCCGGGTCGCCTCAGTCCGAATCTCTATCGGGTGCTTGGGCTCCTGGAACGGATCCCATTTCTCGAACCCTATGCGATCCACAAACCTCCGGCGGCGCGCGGACATCCGCTCATATATCGCCCTCTTCTGAACTTCTTTATCCATTCGATCAATCCTTCTCCACCGGGCCCAGGGTCCATTCCGCGGCCTGACTCTGGATATGCTCCTGGGCATGCACGATCCCCAGATAGTCATCGTCGTACTCAGTAAGCAGGGCCATGGAAACGGGCACCATGACCTCAGCCAGCTTGTCGTATTTTGTGGGCATGGAAGCGACCATGCGCTGGCTGATATCCAAGAGCTTGTCCTGCAGTCTGTCCATGTTGATGGACGGATAGGACTTTCCGGGCTCAAATCCAGTCATTCCGCAGGTTCGAACCTGTCCATGGATCTGCAGAGGAAGGCCGTAGACCCGGCATGTCAGCGGGCGGTGCGCGTACAGGACACAGGCATTATCCTCAGTGAGCAGGGGACAGCGTACCCTTTTGGCCCCCACATCCCGGAAGATTTCCTCAGTCTCCACTCCTTTCTGCTGCGCTTTGTAGGCCTGATGCTTTATCCTGTGGATCTCTCGGTCGGCCCGCTCCGCACGTTCGAGCACCTGTTTTTTCTTTTCCTGGTCCAGATTGGCGTGAAAGTGTCTGTTCAAGGCCATAGCCTCAACCAGGGTCAGGTCGAACAGGGCGTAGCAGCACTCACAGCACCCGGGCTGACAGCGGACTTCCTGCGGATACTGGGCCTGGATCTGTTCGAAGGCTGAATCCAGCCCGCGCACGATCTTGTCATATTCGTCAAAAAAAGGAGACAGATCAAATTGCATAATACCTACCTCGTAGCCGAATTTTGATCTGCCAAGTTTGCCTGAAGGGGTATGAGCAGTCAACTCTGAAATCTCAGACCTTCCAACCGGCTACTGTGCTATAAACTTGAAATCCTTGGCGATGGCCTCCAGCGGAAGGGGCGTCATTGGTTCAGGGGCCGAAAAACGGCGCATTCACCTCTCATCACTGGTTCTTCGACCCAGCCTGTGTTCTTTTGTAATTCCACTTCCTGTGTCAAAGAGCCTCGTCACTGGCCCTGCACATTGAAAAGCCCCTGATATGGGTCCATATCAGGGGCTTTACTCATCTTGTCTGCAAATGCAGGCAGTGGGTCAGCCTAGTCGACTTCCAGGGTGATGGCGTCCTGCTCACAGGTTTCAACACAGGACTCGCACTCAAGGCATTCGTCCTCGTTGACAACAACAGCCTTGTCATCCTGCATTTCCAAAACATCTGCTGGGCAGACGTCGACACATTCACCGCAGCCAATGCACTTTTCTTCATCAATTGTAATTTTAGGCATGATTGCCTCCTCATGGGAATAATGTTGAACAAATATCTCCTTATCCGATGCAAAATCGCTTGTACGCCTTGAGTCATAATTCGTTCATCGGCGTTTGGCAAGTGACTTATGCAGAGCCTGTCTCCTTTTTGACCCCGATAGCTATCTTCCACAGAACAGTCAGAATCAACAGACCGGTGGCGTAAATCATGACCGAGATCATTATTTCCGGAATTGTCGGCGCGTACTCGGTTATGCCCTCGAACGGGTTGGGAATAAAGCCGCCGACAACCAGCCCCAGCCCCTTGTCGATCCAGGTCGCGGCGATCAGCAAAATCAAGCCTGGGACCAAGAGCTCCGGCTTCTGCCGGAACTGAGGGGGGATGAGCAGCACAAGGCTGAGGAGGGCGCAGACCGCCATGACCCACATCCAGCCCACTAAGCTGCCGGCTCCGTGCAGTCCGGTAAAGAGGTAGGCCAGGGTATGCGTATGACCCGGAATATCGCTGTAAAAAGCAGTGAATACCTCAAGCAGGAAGAAGAAGACGTTGATCACCATGGCGTAGGTGATGATGGTGGCCAGGGTCTGAACCGCCTTTTCCCCCGGGTCGTACTTGGCGACCTTCTTGGCGATAAGGGCCAGGATCAGCAGAATGGCCGGTCCGGAGCAAAACGCCGAGGACAAAAACCTGGCTGCCAGGATGGCGGTCAGCCAGTAATGCCGACCGGGCAATCCCTGATACAAAAAGGCTGTCACGGTGTGAATGCTCACCGCCCAGACGATGGACAGATACACCAAGGGCTTCACCCACTTGGGATGGGACAGCCCCTTGTGCTCAGCATGCAGATTGGACCACCCGATGACAATGTTCAACAAGAGATACCCGTTTAGAACGATCATATCCCAAAAAAGGATGGAGTTCGGGGTCGGGTGCAGGACCACGTTGAACAGACGCTGCGGCTGCCCCAGATCGACAACAATAAATCCCAGGCAGACAATGACTGCGGCTATGGCCATGAACTCACCCAGGATGACCATCCTGGAGAACTGCTTGGCATTGTGCAGGTAAAAGGGCAACACGAGCATAACCGCTGAAGCAGCCACCCCAACCATATAGGTGAACTGAGCGATGTAGAATCCCCAGGAGACATCCCTGGTCATCCCGGTTACCGTCAAGCCGTTCACCAGCTGAAGGAGGTAAAAGATGCTCCCTATCCCCATGACGGCCAAAAGAAAAATTATCCAGGCCCAGTAGCGCCTGTCCCCTTGTAATGCCTTTTCGAACATATCCGCCCCCTAAACTATGTAGAAAACACAAGGATTGGTGCCCAGCTCAACTTTGCGCCGAACAGTAAAATTCTCCCGCAGGACCTTGCGGATCTCAGAATCCGGGTCAGAGAGATCACCAAAGATGAGGCCCCCATTTGAGGCCTCGACGCAGGCGGGCATCTGTCCCTGCTCCAGTCGAGCGGCACAAAAAGTGCATTTTTCGACCACCCCCCGCATCCTGGCGGGAAAATCGGGATTCAAATTTTGCACATAAGGCTTTGGATCGCTGAAATTGAAGCTGCGTGATCCATAGGGACACCCGGCCATGCAGTACCTGCACCCGATGCACCTGTGAAAATCCATCATGATGATACCGTCTGCCCGCTGAAATGTGGCCTTGGTCGGACATACCCGAACACAGGGGGGGTTATTGCAATGATTGCATAACAAAAGAAAATCTTGCTGTTCATAACGCTCAGCCAGATACGGATTCGAACTACTGGGAAAAACTTGCTCGAAATGATCAGTCCATATCCACTTGATTTCTTCATTCCCTTGGATGTCCGGAACATTGTGCGTTTGGTGGCAAGCTTCGATGACCCTTTGGAAATCTTCCGGCTTGGTGAACTTCCGGGTATCGATGACCATGCCCCAGCGCTTTCCAGTGATCTGACCTTTTGTCGGCACATATTCGACATCTGCAGGGGTATAGGCCTGCAAAGACAGGGGAATGCCGCCACTCAGGCCCAAGGCAGCACTGATCCCGGCAATTTTGAGAAATGTTCTCCTGTTATTGTCCATTGGCGACCTCCTCAGGCGCTATGTGACAGTCCCAGCAATATGGGCTCACAGCCGCTTTGTTGTGGCACTCGTCGCAAAAATTGACCTTATCCGTATGGCAGTCCATGCAGGTTTTCTGCAAGCTGATCTCCATACTTTCTCCGGAGGTGCTCACAAACGTGGTCAAGCCTTCTCGGACAGACATGTCCCGCCACGTATTCAAGAGCTCCATGTGATTGGTCCGCATCCATTGAGTAGGCTCAATACATTGCTGAGAGTCCTCCGGAAGAACTAAATCTGGGGGTTCGTATGAAGCCTGTCCCAGGTTGTACCAGAAGGGAAAGGTGATCAATAAGAGGAAAATGATCAATCCGGTGAGGATCTTACCACTGTCGTACATCGCTTACCCCTCCTTCCCTGGCAAGGGTTCACCGCGCAGGTCGGTCTCTCGTTCCTTTTCGCCGCGCATGACCAAGGCATTGGCCACCAGCTCGTGCACACCAGTGACATCGACTCCTGGGACCCAGTACTCCATCAAAGGCGGCAGAGCAGCTCGGTCAATGGCGCAGATGCAGGAGAGCATGTTCACTCCATACTGTTCTTGCACGTGTTTGACAGCATTAGCCCGGGGCATCCCCCCGCGCATGCGCATCTCCATAAATTCCTCATTATTCAGTCCGGACCCGGATCCACAGCAAAACGTCTGCTCCCGGATAGTCTGCTCCGGCATTTCATAAAAGTTGTTGCACACGTTTTTGATCACGTACCGCGGCTCTTCCAGAAGCCCCATGGCCCGCGACGGATTGCAGGAGTCATGGTAGGTGACATTCAAGTTATCGTTGCGGCTTGGATCAAGATTTAACACCTTATTTTTGATCAGATCGGCGGTGAATTCGGTGATATGGACCATCTTTGTGGACCGGGCATTGGAAAATACAGTCCCGGTCAACGGATTTCTGGGCACATCCAAAAAATCGGCCGGACCATTCATGGTGTCCATATACTGGTTGATAACCCGCCACATATGACCGCACTCACCGCCCAAAATCCATTTCACCCCCAAGCGTTTGGCTTCGGCGTAGATTTTGGCATTAAGGCGTTTCATGGCTTCGGCCGAAGTGAAGAGTCCAAAATTCCCCCCTTCCGACGCATATGCACTCATTGTATAATCCAGGCCCAGCTCATGAAAGAGCATCAAATAACCCATGAAGGTATAGGTGCCCGGGTCAGCAAAATAGTCACCAGACGGAGTAACAAATAAGATCTCTGCTCCCTTTTTATTGATGGGCGGATCGATCTTAACCCCGGTAATGTCCTCAATATCCTCGCACATGAAGTCAACAATATCCTTAAAAGTGTGCGGAGGAATGCCCAAATGGTTTCCTACTCTGAAACAGTTGGCCACCGGCTCCATGACCCAGTTGATGTTCAATCCCAAGAGATTGAGCAGTTCCCGGCCCATCATAGTTATTTCAGCCGTGTCAATGCCATAGGGACAAAACAGAGAGCAACGCCGGCATTCCGAGCACTGATAGAAATACATGAACCATTCTTTGATCACATCTTCTGTCAGCTCCCGGGATCCGCTCAAGGACTTGAGTATCTTGCCGGCCATGGTGAAGTCCCGGCGATATACGGAACGCAGCAATTCAGCCCGCAACACCGGCATGTTTTTAGGGTCACCGGAGCCTATGAAATAATGACATTTGTCTGCACATGCCCCGCACCGGACACACACATCCATAAAGACCTTTAACGAACGATACTTGTGCAACCGCTCCTTAAAACCCTCATAAATAATCTCTTGCCAATTCTCAGGCAGTTTCCAATCGTCGTCCTCAGGGGCCCATTGCCTGGGATTGGGAAAATCCAGGATCTTAAGATTTTTGGGATTGGCCGGATAACTATATACCCCAGGCCGGAATTCTGCCGGAACTTCCATCCACGGCTTGCGCGGCGGAGTGTAATCAATACTCGCTGCGAGTGTATCGGCTGCTGGCAATTTGGACATACTCTACTCCTTTTCCACTGGAAGGCCTGCTTCTTTCATCTGTTCGCGGTATTCGTCTTCCCATTCTTGATATGTATGGACCTTCACCGGATGATTCCAGGGATTGATATGTCGCTGCATCCGGTTGTTATTGGCCAGATTGCGGGTTGGGCTCAAAAACACCCCGCCCAGGTGCATAAGCTTGCTCATAGGAAAATATACCAGCAAAGCAGAGACGAGAAACATGTGAATGTAAAAGATGACTCCAATACCTTCAGGAACAGAAAAATTGAGCGTAGCCAACCCCATGGTCAAGGTCTTGATATCCATAACATCAGTTCGGATAAAGTAGCGCATGAGGATTCCGGAAATCACAATAGCCAGAATCAGAAAAAGAGGGAAATAATCTGCGGGCAGGGAAATATACCGCAGTTGGGGAACCACCACCCGGCGCAGGAAAAGATAGGCCAAAGCCGCAAGAATGACAATCTCGGTCAGGTACAGGGTGGGAACACCGATTTGGAGTATCCCGTCCAGCTTGTCCAACCATTCAAAGGGCATGGGTATTGGCTCGGTGAAAAAACGCATATGCCGAGCCACAATGATAAAAAACGAATAATGGAAGGCGATAGCCCCCAGCCACAGCCATTTTGATGAGCCATAACTGAGTTTGGGGCCTTGGGAAAGCTGTGTTTGCGTGTTCCGAAACAGGGACCTGAAAAGAAGGATTTCCAGGGCCATCCGTCCGACGGTTCCGGCTGTGGTTGAAGGATTGTCCAGTTTCGATTGCTTAATCCAGGGCATGGTTTCTTGTTGTCCACCGGTTGTCGGAATCCGAAAGGGAACCGCTGAACGTCCCCAGTCCAAAATTCGATAGACAAACCCGACCAAAAAAACCACCACAGCAAACAGAGGGATGAACACACCGAACAGGGTGTGCCAACCCAGGGCTCCGGCCCCGATAAGGGGAATAACTACCAGAGCCAGAACTAAAAGCAGGGAGTAGAGAACGTTCATAGTGGCTAACCTCGCTTCCTGTTTGTCCTTAGCGTTTCCATCAACCAGCCCTTACGTAACGGGATCCGGCGAATCTGAAACGGTCCAGTCAACGCCTGCTTTCTTGCGCAGCAGATTTTTGGTCCTGTGCTGCGCCTCTTTTGCTTTAAGCTCCCAAATTTTTTCCCGGCAGTGGACGAAGGCTTCAAAAGCCGTGAGCATCAATTGGTCGATCTTGGCGTCAAATCCTGCCAGCTCGTGCAGCAGGTCCTGATCCCGGATCTGGGTACCCACGACTTGGCGGACGATGTTCTTCAGCTGCAGAAAACACCCCACAGCTGCGGAGGGAGTAAAATCCTGCACCGCCCTGACCCGGATGATCCCATCCACTGCTGTGTACAGAGCATCTGAGCTCTGCTCCTGCAGGAGCTGGGTAAAGATGCTGTCCAAATCCCGGGCCAGGTTTGCTCCGATGGGGTTGGCGAACTGGTCCTTTTGGGACGTCAGGAACTCGGATGTCTTGGGAGGGTAGGTATTCACCACGCCCTGAAGCCAGGCCTTTACGATCTGCTTGCGGTTTCTTTCCAAAAGAGCGGTGAATTCTTGGTCTCGAGCGGCCATTGTGGGTCGTCTTCCTTCATCAGGCCATTCTTGGCGCAGGGAGCGCCGAGATTCTGAACGTTATTTTTTTCACGAACCGGCATGCATGTCCCGGGGCTGACTTGCCCCCTCGGCCATGGGCTTTCGGCTCTGCTAGGCGCGGCTGAAAACAGACATACAAAACGGTTGAATTCATAGCCCTAAGTTTCGCTCAATGTCAAGAGAAGCTCACAGGCCGGAATTCGCCTCCCGGTGGAAAAAGAAAAGGCACGTTCCGTCCGGAACGTGCCTTGTGTGGTCTTGGGCTGGTATCCCCAAAGAAGCCTGCGGTACAGGTTGTTTCGCTGTGCTTAACCGCCCTGCCCTCCCTGACCGGACATGGCCCGCAGTCTTTGAATTCGCTCCTGAACCGGGGGATGGGTGCTGAACAGATGGGCCATACTCCCTCCGCTGAAGGGATTGACTATGAACATATGGGCCGTGGCCGGTGTCCCGCTTTGCATGGGAATCCGCCTGCTGTAGGCGTCGAGCTTTTCCAGGGCGCTGGCCAGGGATCGCGGGTCTCCGGCCAGCTGAGCCCCGGTCTGGTCGGCCAGGTACTCCCGGGAGCGGGAAATGGCCATTTGAATCAGCATGGCGGCGATGGGGGCGACAATGGCCATGACGATGGCCACCAGGGGGTTGCCTCCGCCCTCCTCGTCATTTCCGCCCATGCCGAAGATAGCCGCCCATTGCAGCATGTTGGAGACAAACATGATCACGCCGGCCAGGGTTGCGGCCACAGTCTGGATCAGGATGTCCCGGTTGCGGATATGCCCCATTTCGTGGGCCAATACGCCTTTGAGCTCTTCCATGGTCAAAAGCTGCATGATCCCTTTGGTGACCGCGACCACTCCCTGCTTGGGCGTTCGTCCGGTGGCAAAGGCATTGGGCGCCTCCTGGGGAATGATGAAAACCCTCGGCTTGGGCACTCCAGCCCGCTGCGCGAGCTCGGCCACGATCTCGTGCAGCCTGGGCGCATCGGAGGGGCTGACCTCCTTGGCCTTGTACATGGAAAGCACAATGCGATCCGAGTACCAGTAGCTGCCCACGTTCATGGCAATGGCAATAATGAAGGCCAGGACAAGTCCTCCCTGACCGCCGAGCATCTGGCCGAAAAGCAAAATGATTGCTGTGAGCAGTCCCAGCAGCAATCCAGTCTTGAGTTGATTGGTCATCGTGATCACTCCTGCACACACCGTGCGGTGCATCCTGTTTTTTATTCTCTGAGCGGCCCGGCAGGCCGGGCCGGCTTACTCCTCATCCACAACTTCAATCCGCTGCTTCCTGTCGCCGGCATCCATCTTGCCGATGGTCACAGTCAACAGCCCGTTGACAAAGGTGGCCTGGATCCTTTCCGGATCTGCCAGCTTGGGCAGGGCGAAACGCCGGGCAAAAGGCCCGTAGGATCGTTCCAGGACCTGATACCGGCTTCCATGGGCATCCTTAAGCATCCGCCGCTCCCCGTAAACATAGAGCTCACGGTCCTTTATCTCCAGATTGATCTGGTCCCGGTCCATCCCCGCCAATTCGACTTGAACCACATAGCTTTCCGGAGTTTCGAATGCGTCCGTGACCGGTTGCCACAATGCAGTGCGGTCCCTGTCCGTCTGCCGGGCGTCGAAACGTTCCCGCACATCATCCATCAGCTTGTCCATCCTTTTTTTCATTCCCTGAATCTCCAGCCATGGGTCCATTGTATGTTTGGCCATATCCCCAACTCCGAACCGATTTCAAAACTGCAACCAGACACGCCATCTCCCGGATTGCGGAAGATTGCACCTTCACCGAATCACACAATCTGTAAGCAGTCTGAAAAAAAAGTCAACGCCGGACCGTCTCAGTACTGGCTCCCTGCCAAAAAGAGGCACACAAAAGAACCGGCGGACTCTGCACATCCACAGACAGCCTCGGAGTACCGATATCTGATTGACACAAGCCAGGCATCGTCGCTACAAACGATCAAGCCTTTGCCCGCAGACCCTGATGCATGCGGGAAGGAGCGTGCGCGGCTGGACGCACTGAGATGCAGCGTGCAGTCCACTACAATGATCAGTTCACATCCGTCCTAATTTCCAGGGGAGTTCACTATGCACCAGTTCCCCCGCATGCAGCGGCTACCTCCATATGTCTTCGCAGTGGTCAACGATCTGAAGATGGAGCTTCGGCGCAAAGGCGACGATATCGTCGACCTGGGAATGGGCAACCCGGACATTCCCACTCCCCGGCATATCGTGGATAAGCTGATGGAAGCCGCGCCAAAAGCTGTCAATCACCGCTATTCCGCTTCCAGGGGGCTGCCCAATCTGCGCCGGGCCATCACCGACTGGTACGCCCGCAGATACGATGTGGACCTCGATCCGGAGCGGGAAACCGTGGTCACTATCGGGGCCAAGGAAGGTCTCTCCCACTTGGCGCTGGCCATGCTCAGCCCGGGGGACGTGGTCTTTGTCCCGGACCCAACCTACCCCATCCATACCTACAGCGCGATCATCGCCGGCGCGGACGTCCGGCGCATACCCATCGGGGTGGATCGGGACTTCTTTCAGGACCTGCTGTCTGCAACCCAGCAGACCTGGCCCCAGCCCAAGCTGCTGATCCTCTCCTTTCCCCACAATCCGACCACAGCGGTGGTCGATCTGCAGTTTTTCCAAAAAATCGTCGACTTCGCCAAGGAACACAACATCTGGGTGATTCACGATCTGGCCTATGCCGATCTGGGCTTTGACGGCTACACCCCGCCCAGCTTTCTGCAGGCCGAAGGCGCCAAGGATGTGGGCGTGGAGTTCTTCTCCATGTCCAAAAGCTATTCCATGGCCGGCTGGCGGGTGGGATTCTGCTCCGGGAACCCGGATATCGTCCATGCCCTGACCCGGCTCAAGAGCTATTTGGACTATGGCATTTTCCAGCCTATTCAAATCGCGTCCATTGTGGCCTTAAACGAGTCTCAGGACTGCGTGCAGGAGATCGTGGACGAGTATCAGTCCCGGCGGGACAGCCTGATCAGCGGGCTAAACCGCATCGGATGGCCGGTTCAGCCGCCCAAGGCAACAATGTTTGTGTGGGCCAAGATACCGGAGCAGTTTCAGGACATGGGCTCAGTCGAGTTTTCCAAGCTGCTGCTCCGGGAGGCCAAGGTGGCAGTTTCCCCCGGACTGGGCTTCGGCCACTTCGGGGATCAGTACGTCCGTTTCGCCCTGGTTGAGAATCGACACCGCACCAATCAGGCCATTCGAGGCCTGAAAAAGGTCGTGAGGTAATACATGGAGGATACGGGTATCCGCATTGGACTCGCCGGATTCGGCACAGTTGGCAGCGGGCTGCTCCAGATCCTGGAGAGCAACCGGAGCTGGATCACCAAGCGTCTGGGCGCGGAGCTGACAGTGAAGACCATACTGGTCCGGGATCTGCAAAAGTCCAGGTCCAGCCTTCCGGATGCAGACACAACCTTTACCGCCAGAATGGAGGATCTTGTCCATGACCCGGAGCTGGACATCATCGTCGAGCTTATCGGGGGCCAAGACGACGCCTACAGACTGATCAAGAACTCCCTCCTGGCGGGGAAATCCGTGGTCACGGCCAACAAGGCCCTGCTGGCCGAGCACGGCCCAGAGCTCTTCGAGCTGGCCGCAGCCAGGAATCTGGGGCTGTATTATGAAGCCAGCGTGGCCGGCGGCATCCCCATCGTCCAGACCCTGAAGGAAAGCTTGGCCGGGAACCGGATCAAGTCCCTGACCGGGATCCTGAACGGCACGGCCAACTTCATCCTTTCGGAAATGACCCACAAGCAGCTGGGCTATGAGCAGGCCCTGGCCCTGGCCCAGGACAAAGGGTACGCCGAGGCGGATCCGGCCCTGGACGTCGACGGCCTGGATGCAGCCCACAAGCTGACGGTGCTCATCCGTCTGGCCTACGGTCAGGACTACCCCCTGCACGAGCTCCCGGTGCATGGAATTCGAGATGTTGATCAGTACGACATCCTGCGGGCCAAGGACTTCGGCTATGTGCTCAAGCTCATCGCCCAGGTCAAGGAACAGTCCGGATCCTTGCAGGCCGGGGTCTTTCCGGCCCTGGTCCGTTCCGATCACATGCTGGCCAAGGTAGATGGTCCGTTTAACGCCGTTCTGCTCGAAGGCAATGCCGTGGGTCCGATTATGCTCTACGGCCAGGGAGCCGGGGATCTGCCCACGGGCAGTGCTGTTCTGGCCGATATCATGACCCTGGTCAACCGCAAGGCATTTTACAATAACACCGGCTTTCTGGACCTCTCCATGCCCAAGGCCTCCATCCTCCCGCCGGAGCTCACCTCGGCCAAGCATTACTTCCGGTTCACGGTCCAGGACCGCCCAGGGGTCCTTTCGGTCTTGTCCGGAATCATGGGCGAGCACAACATCAGCATCGCCCAGGTGGTCCAGAAACAGGAAGCCAACGGCCAGACCGTGCCGGTTGTCTTCTTGACCCACACCGCCCAGCTCAAAGACGTCAACTCTGCTGTACGCGAGATCTCCGGACTGGACTTCATCAAGGCCCCCACTGTGCATTACCGGCTGCTGTAGCCAAGAAACTGGGATCAAAGACTTCCCGACAACCCACCGGCTTTGGCAGACCAAAGCCGGCCGCGAGACACTATGCCCCGAAAGCTTCTGATCCTGATCGCCGACGGCATGGGCGATTATCCGGCCCAAGAGCTGGACGGCCGCACTCCGCTGCAGGCGGCCCGGACCCCGAACATGGATGCAGCCGCAGCCCAGGGTACGGTAGGCACCTGCCGGACCATCCCTTCGGGCATGCCGGCCGGTTCGGATATCGCCAACATGGCCATCATGGGCTACGCCCCAAAACGGTATCACACCGGCCGGGGGCCCATCGAGGCCGCAGCCCAGGGCTTGGACTGCGCACCTTCGGATCTCATCTACCGCCTGAATCTGTGCACAGTCTCCGAGCTCTCCCCGTCCGGTCTCATGCTCGATCACAGCGGCGGCCACATCCAGAACGAGGAGGCCCTGAACCTGCTTCAGGTCCTGCGCACCGAACTGGACACCGACCAGGTCCAGATCATCCCCGGATTTCAGTATCGCCACCTGCTCAAGCACACGGATGGAGTCGGGACCCTTGAAGCCGGGCTGGATCTCGTGCCCCCCCACGACATCCTGAACACGCCTCTGGCTCCGGCCCTGGAGGTTTATGCCCGCAGTCCGCTCTTGGATTCCATGATCCACCGGGCCCACTCCATCCTGACCTCGGCATGGAACCAGACCCAAGCGAACGCCATCTGGCCCTGGGGCCAGGGCCCTCCTTTGGCTCTGCCCTCTTTTGCACACACCTTCGGCCTCAGAGGCGCGGTCATTTCAGCCGTGGACCTGATCAAGGGGCTGGGCCGGGCAGCGGGCATGGACGTCCTGGACGTTCCCGGAGCCACCGGGCTGGTGGACACCAACTACCAGGGCAAGGTCCAGGCCGCACTGAACTTTCTGGAGCATGGCGACTTTGTCTTTGTTCACCTGGAGGGCCCGGATGAATGCGGCCATGCCGGAGATCTGGATTGTAAGATCCAGGCCATCGAACGCTTTGACGAGCACATCGTCGGGCCGGTTATGCTCGATCTGGCCCGGATGGAAGGCGCCGTGTGCATGGCCTGCGATCACCTCACCCCGGTAGGGGTCCGGACCCATACGACAGAACCGGTGCCCTTCTGCTTTCTGGACAGCAGGCAGATCCAATCCGGAGCCCACGAGGGATTCAGCGAAGCGGCGGCCGCGGCAGGGGATGTGCACCTGGAGGCCGGGCATTTGTTGCTTCCCTATCTCCTGGACCGCATGCAGGAGGCGGACGGATGAGACAGGACACGTTTCCCAGCCCGGAAATCTGGTGGCCGCACCAGGTATCCTTTGGCGAAACGGACGCCATGGGGGTGGTCTACTACGGAAACTACCTGCACTGGTTTGAACAGGCCAGAAGCCACTTCATCCGCCAGCTGGGCATGAGCTATACTGAGATAGAGGCCCGCGGGGTCAGCCTGCCGGTCCGGGAGGCCTTTTGCCGCTACCGGGCACCGGCCCGGTTCGAAGATCTGATCCGGATCAGGACCGGCATCGGGTCCTGGGGCCGGGCCTCACTGACCTTTCACTATGAAGTCTACAACACCACAACAAACAATACATTCATGACCTCCGGCTACACCCAGCATGCCTGCATCGGCCCGGAGGGAAAGCCGATTCCGGTACCGGACTGGCTCAAGGACCTTATTTTAGGAGCGCAGCCCCAGGGTTGAGGCCATGTATCCATGACGGTCGATTCCAATGCACATGCGAGCTTGATGTATTTGTTCAGGATGCCTTGTCCAGTTAGGCGCTGAAGGCCTCCTGATCCTGGCTGCTTGATTATTTTGGCTCTTCGACACAAAACGTGGAATTGTCTACATAAGAGTTTGCCGTCTCTTCTGTGTGCCGTGAGCGGCAGGCCCACACAGAAACTGGACAAGGCCCCCTGAACTTTGGGAAGGGGGCCTGAACGATCACAACCTTATTCGCGAGCCTGGTTTATGAAAAAGCTTCCCCTTTCCCCGGTGCAGATCACACCCCATTTCGACCTGGAGACATTTATGATCCTCTCCGGCCAGCGCCGCATCAGCGGGGATCAGGCCCAGGAAATCGAGCAGCTGTGGCAGAAGCTGTTCACCCATCTCCGGGCCTACCGCCTGGGGCAGAACAAGGGCTACATCCTTATATACCTCACCCCGGAGGCTGAGAACACCCTGCACCAGGAACAATCGTCCGGCACTGAGCATGGGCACAATGCCCCATTGGTGGCCCAGGCCATGCTCATGGCCGCGTTGCTGGAAGCAGTTCCCGAGGCCTCCCTGGGAACCTGCGCCCCGGTTCCGGAACCAAACAAGATTCTGAAAAACTCCCTGGCCGAAGTCGGGCTTGAGTTCTCCAACTCCGGACAGCTCAGCGTCCAATACGGAATGCTGACCAGACTGCCCTTTCGCAGCAACTGCGAGGAGTGCTACCTCAAGCCTTCCTGCCCCAAGAAGATCATGGAGGGGAACTGAGTCCTCCGGCTCCAAAGCAGAAGCACTTTTACCCCATGAGCTTGACCACATCCAGGGGGTGGGCAGCTACATAAAAAGCCTCGTGCTCTTCGAGTTCCTCTCTGGTCCGGAATCCCCATGCGGCCCCGACAGCTTTCATCCCGGCCCGGCGCGCCGCCTGCATGTCAATATTGCTGTCGCCCAGGTACAGGCTGCGTTCCGGAGCTGCCCCACAGGCCTTAAGGGCTACGTGCAGGCCGGCCGGATCGGGCTTGGGAGGCAGATCCTCTGTCTGCCCTGCAACAACGGCAAAAGGCACATGGGGAAAGAAGGCCTGGATGCAGGCCAAGGTGGGTTCGTGCGGTTTGTTGCTCACCACCCCCATGGGAACACCCTTGTGCATCAGGGCCTGCAGCAGGTCCTCGATTCCGGGATAGGGTCTGGTCGTCTCCCGCCACCGCCGGCTGTAGACCTGCCGAAAGGCCTGCACCGCTTCTTGGACAGCGGCTTCTGAGGGCAAAGGCCCCGGCAGGGCCCTGGCGGCCAGCATGTGCACCCCGTCTCCGACAAAATACCGGTAGTCATCTTCAGAATGCACCGGGCATCCCCGCTGTTCGAGAACCTCGTTCATGCTCGCAGTCAGATCGGCTATGGTATTTAACAGGGTGCCGTCCAGATCGAAAAGCACCGCCTCATATTTATCGGACATGATAATCTCCTTGGGACAGGATGAAGGCCCTCTTACCCGGCGGCGTTCCCGGACCCGGAGTGGAAAAAACTGGCCGCGATCCGCTTGTACTCCTCCCCTTTCCAGGCCGTGGACGGCTTGGTCCGCTCGCTGGTCAGGACATCGCCGGGCAGGAAAGGCAAAAAATCCGAGATCCCGGGCATGATCACCCGGACCACAGGAAAACCGATAACCGGATGGGTGTGATCAAGGACAATGCAGTCCGTGTCCAGCCGGCGGCAGATATCCTTAATAGACGCCAGCTCCTCGGCCATGTCCCGGGCCTTCCATTCCCGATACTGGCACATCTCCCCGCGATCCAGAAAAGACACGTCTGTGGGAGAAACCCCGCATTTCATGAGCAGATAATAGGAATTGACCTCGGACTTGGGCCGAACCGGCTGATCAAGCTGAGCCCGAACCGCCTGCAGGGACTTTTTGCCCTGAATCCCTTCGGTAAAGCATCGACTCAAGGCCTCCCGGCTGTGAAAAGCGGCCCCGGGGATGAACGTCCTGTATTCCAGCCGGTCAGGGGGCAGGTTGCGGTTGGTGTACACCGCGGCAAGCACGGGGAAAAGCCCGCCGAAGGACAGGTCCTTCAGGGTGACCTGAACATTGTTGGCCGCATAGAATGCGAGCATCTCATGGACTGACTCATCCTCAATGGACTCCGGGTCGATGCTCGGCACCTGGTCCTCCCCCCTGACCACCCGGATCTGGGTATGACGCTCAAAGACCTCGCAGGCGGCCTGAACCAGGGCCTCCTCCAAAACGTTTCCGGCCGCGATGCCGTTGGTTCCGTGGATATAGGCCGCGAACTTCATGGGAACCTTGACTTTCTGCTCCTGGAGCAGTGAGTACCCGTCCACCCAGTGCCCGGCCATCTCCGAGTCCTTGATCTCCTGCACCTGATCCGGCCTCAGATGGGTCTGCCCGGACAACAGATCCTCGATTCGAATCAGCGGTCCCTGGATGTGGTCCTGATGCCCCTGCACATACCCGTCCATCCAGGCGTAGTTCAAAAAATCCCGGGTCCTGGCCTCATACAGGGCCGGAAGATGAAACCTGACCTGTTCCTCGAAGGCCGGATAGTAGAGGCCGGCGCTGAGCCGTTCCGCAAGCTCGGCATAGGCGCTGGTCTTGGCCAGCCTGCTGCTTTTTCCCTTGCCTTCACAGATCAAATGCAGGGATTCGATCCATACCCGCCCCCAGTACAACCCCTTTGAGGCCTGTACCCCGGAATACTGGGCGGCGAGCCCCAGACGATCCAAGCCGTTTTGGATTCGATCCAGAGTGTTGTCCGGAACATCGCATTTGTAGAACTCGTTGCGGACCCGATTCGTCAGCTGCATGGATTTCCTCTTTGCCTGGTGTTTGACATACGTTTTCCAGCCGGGTTATAGATACAATACGCATAAAAGTGAAGATCCGTGCGTATCCCTCAACCAAGGAGGTAGACCATGGCCGGAAGTGTGTACAAATTCATCGATCTGGTCGGAACCAGCCCCACGTCGTGGGAGGAGGCAGCAAAAACAGCGGTGGAGACGGCAGCCAAGACCCTTCGGGAAGTCAGGATCGCGGAAGTCAAGGAACTGGATATGAAGGTTGAATCTGGCAAGGTGTCTCTGTACCGGGCCAAGGTCAGGCTCTCCTTCAAGTACGAAGGATAGCACCGAGACAGCCGGGGGAGACATCCCCCCGGCTGTCTTTCTTAATCAGGGCAAAAAGTTGTTTGGTTCCTCGACGTAGCCTGTGGATTCTTGGAGTTTGCCATCTCTTATAGATGCAATTCCACTTTTTGTGTCCAAGAGCCAGTTGTTTCCTTTTTTGCATCCTGCACTGAAGCTGCGCGGGAAATACATCCCCGCTTGCTTCATGCGCGAATCCCCGGCCCGCTTCGGCTGGCGCTTTGCCCCAGCCCGGGGCGCCAGCCGTTCTGCCCTTCCAGCTCCACCCCCCTGTGGGCATTTCGGGCTTATTCCCACTCCGGACAGGAAGTCAAGGCCTCATCAATAACCCCCTGGGGAAGCTCATAATCCTCAAGCCTGCCTTGGAAATATGCCTCATAGGACGCAAGATCCAGGAGCCCGTGTCCGGAATACAGAAAGACCATGCTTGAACCCGGCCTGGCCTTCTCCGCTGTTTCGATAGCCGCACGGATGGCGTGGGAGGTCTCCGGGGCAGGCAGGAAGCCTTCAGTATTCTGAAAAAGCCTGGCCGCCTCGAAGCATTCGTTCTGAAAATAGGCCCTGGGCTGGACCACCCCGGCGTCAACCAGATTGCACAGGACCGGGGCGTTTCCGTGATACCTGAGTCCGCCGGCATGGATGGGCGCCGGCATAAAGCTGTGCCCCAGGGTGTGCATCTTGATCAGGGGGGTCAGCCTGGCCATGTCCCCGAAATCATACCTGTAGGCCCCCCTGGTCAATGACGGGCAGGCCTTGGGTTCAGCGGCAATACAGGTAATATCCTCTCCTGCCAGCTTCAAGGGCAGAAAGGGCAGCATCAATCCGGCGAAGTTGCTCCCCCCGCCGACACAGCCGATGAGGTAATCAGGCTTTTCCCCCACTGCTTGCAGCTGCTGCCTGGTTTCCAGACCGATGATTGTTTGGTGCAAAAGCACGTGATTGAGCACACTGCCCAGGGTATACTTGGTTCCGAGGTTGGTGGCCGCATCTTCAACCGCCTCGGAAATGGCCAGCCCCAGGCTCCCCTTGCACTCCGGGTCCTGATCCAGCACAGCAGACCCGCTCTTGGTCCTGCGGGACGGAGAGGGGAAGATCTCGCCCCCGTAGGACTTGATGATGATCTGCCGGTAAGGCTTTTGTTCAAAGCTGATCCGGACCATATACACAGTGCAGTGCATATCCAGCATCCGGCAGGCAAAGGACAGAGCTGTTCCCCATTGGCCGGCCCCGGTTTCCGTGGACAGGCGGGTAATGCCTTCCGCCTTGTTGAAGTAGGCTTGGGGGACCGCTGTGTTCGGCTTATGCGAACCGGTGGGGGAAACCGATTCGTCCTTAAAGTAAATCCGGCAGGATGTCCCGATGGCCTTCTCCAGCCTGGCGGCCCGGATAAGAGGTGTCGGCCTCCACAGGCGATAGATGTCCTGGACCGGCTCAGGAATGGGGATCAAGGGCTCTGAGCTCAGCTCCTGCTCGATCAGCCCCCGGGGGAAAATGGCTTCCAGCTGTTGCGGGTCCAGAGCTTCCCCGGTCTGCGGATCCAGGGGCGGAGCCAGGGGAGTGGGCAAATCGGGCAGCGCGTTGTACCAATGGGTGGGCAGATCCGACTGGGGGAGCGTGATTCGCGTCTGCATGCGTCTCTCCTGTTCAGATTTCGTCCTCCTGTGGACAGTTGCAAACCAAAAAGGCCGCAGACGATTTGCGTCTGCGGCCTTTGAAGGAACCCTATGGCTGTTTCTGGCACTACAAGCGCACCCCCCTTCCTCGGCCGTTGGCGGCCAGCCGCCACGACCACGCTGTCCCGAAAGATGCGATGCAGGTGCACGTAATGTCCATATTTTTTTTGTAACCTGAAAAGGCCTGATGTGTCAATACACACGGCGCCAGTGCCCTAGGATGATAGGGCCCTTTACCTCTGTCCGCCGGAAGGTGTACATTGGATCGTCGACACAAGATATGGAGTCATGGTCATGCGCGTTTGCCGTATGTGTTTGTGGGCCAAGCTTTCGGCCCGGTATTTTCTAGGTCCCGCCCAAAGGCATACAACATATACGGCACACTTCAAAATTCCACAGTCAGGGTCAAAGAACCTGTACATTCATGTCCATAGCTTCCAGACAGAGCTGTAAACCCAAATGGAGTCTCCATGCACAAACACACCACTTTGTTCGGGCCCGTTCCCTCCCGGCGCTTCGGCCGCTCCCTGGGCATCGATCTGGTCCCGTTCAAGACCTGCACCCTGAACTGTCTGTTCTGTCAACTGGGCCGAACTCCGGCCACTACCATGCACAGAAAGGACTATGTCCCTGTGGACACGGTCCGTGCAGAGCTTGAGCAATGGATCGGGGCCGGGAACCGGGCGGATGTCCTCACCCTGTCTGGCTCCGGCGAACCAACCCTGCATGCCCATTTCGGCCGGGTCCTGGAGTACGTCGCCCAAAACACAGACATCCCGTCCCTGCTTCTGACCAACGCCACTCTGCTGCACCTGCCGGAGGTCCGCAGGGACGCAGCCCGGGCCTCAATGGTCAAAACCTCCCTCTGCGCCTGGGATCAGGCATCCTTTGCCCGCATCAACCGCCCCCATCCGGATCTCGACTTTGCAGGGTTCATCGGCGGCCAGCTCCGTTTCCGGGAAGAGTTCTCCGGTCAGCTTATCTTGGAGGTCTTCCTCCTGCACGGGATCAGTGACGCACAGTCCCAGCTCCGGAACCTGGCCGATATTGCCCGGCGGATAGCCCCGGACCGTATCCACTTGAACACGGTTGAACGCCCTCCGGCCGAGGACAGCGCCCGTCCCGTCCCCATGGACGTTCTCGCCCAGGCCCAGGACCTGTTCACCCCGTGCGCCGAGCTGGCCGTGTCCGGCATACGGCATGAGAGCCCCCACTTTGAGGCTAATGAAGAGGCCATACTGCAGACCATCAGCCGCCGCCCCTGCACCCTGGACGACCTGGCCTCCATCTTCGGCCTGCATCACAACGAGGTATCCAAGTATGTGACCAGTCTGGTGCACAAGGGCAAAGCCCAGTGGACCCACGGGGGATCGGATCAACCCTATGTGAGCCCTTCCGGGCATGGAGACTGACCCTACTTCCTGCTCCAGCTCCCATCGTCCTTTTGAATCCACCACCCGGCTGACGCCTTCTCCCGCCACTGACGGGCAAAGATCTCTTCCACCCGGGACACGTTGGATGGGTCCAGCTGCAGGGCAGCGGCAACCTCCCGGTACAGCTGGCGTCTGGCCTCATTGTCCTTGGCCACTGTCTTGCGCAGGGCGGCCACCTGGCCCAGATTCAGCTCCTGCGTGTTTCTGATCTCCAGGTATCCGTCCTTGTCAATGCCCACTGCTCCCTGCCGATAAAACGGCAGCAGCTTTTGGTGATTGTCGGCTATGGTCTGCTTCAGCCCCCGAATGGCCGCATTGCTCACTGAGGTCACTTCCTGGGCCCAGGCCGTGTCCGGTCCCAGCCAGGCCAGGAACCGCTGCAGGGCCGACTGGTCGCCGCCACCGCCTCCGGTCTCATTCCTGTCCTGGCCGTAGACATCATCCACAATCCTCTCCGCTGCCTTCTCCACCTCAGCCGCCGGAAAGTAAATGTTCACCGTCACGCACGCCCCCAGACCGAGAAGCAGGGCCAGCCCCACCATCCATCCCGAATGCATCCTGTTCATATAAACTCCTGGTTTTTATTGGTTCTTCGACGTTGATTGTGGATTTTTGGAGTTTGCCATCTCTTCTGTGTGCCCACTTTCGGCCCGGTATTTTCTAAGCCCCGCCAAAGGGGGATCCCTGCCCCCTCCCGGCTACTCACGTGCAGGTCACTGCTTTGTGTGTGACGAAAGCTTATCATACACGTGAGTGCCGGGTTTCCCCCTTTTGGCGGGACCAAGAAAATGTGCGGGCCTGCCGCTCACGGCACACAGAAGAGACGGCAAACTCTTATGGAGGCAATTCCACTTTCTGTGTCCAAGAACCGTTTTATTTTTCAGATTGGGCAAACACCCGTTCCAGCCGCTTGAGCATATCGGAAAAAGCGATCATATTGTTCGGATTGGTATTAATGACATTGATCCCGGTCAACCCGCGTTTGACAATGTATTCCACCCCGTCGTCGGCTATCAGGCCGCTCAAGGAAAACACGTCATTGGCCAGCACACAGGAAAGCCCGATCCGCTGATAGGGAAACTGCTCGAAAAAATTGGCATACAGCTTGATGCCCACACCGGATAGACCGCGGCCTGTCCCGATAATAGACAGCGAGTTAATCGCCTGCAGACTGATTCTTCGGGACACATCGGGGTCGTCCACGGACCGGGCCCGCAGGTGAAACCGCACCGGCTGTCCATAGGCGATCCCCAGGCGATCCACATCGATATCCATCCTTCCGGTGACCCGCCCCACCTCCAGGCTCTGACTCAGGGGTTCCAGATCCAGGCCGGAAACATGAATATTGCCGGTAACCATCCGGCTGGCACTCAAAGGGCGGATGACCCCCAACTCTTCAATCCGCAGGCTTCCATCGAAAACCGTCCCCCGGATTGTGCCCGTGGTGCGCACCTCCCGGGCGGAGGCGGCAAAGACCATACTGCCTTGCAGCTTGGCCGCGTCCTGAGGGACCGCCTTGAGCAGCTGTCCGGAACGAAGAGCAGCGATATGCAGCCTTCCACGTGCCCGCCATTGTCCCTTCCAGGGCAGATGCAGCCGGACATCGCGCAGCCGGACATCCGCCCCGGGGGCACACATTCCCGGCTCTCCATGGACCTCCAGCGTTTCACCCTGCACCCGGACCCTGGCCGGAGAAAGGTGCCATTTGCGATGGGCAACCCGTGTCCGGCCCGGACGGAGAACCCCCCAGGACTCGGGGCTGTCCCGGGCCGCCCTTCTTGGGGCCTCTCCAAACCGATAGGCCACCGGCAGATCGAAATCCCACCGGCTCAAGCGGATGTTCCCGTCCGGCCCGGCCAGCCCCATTTTGCTTCCCCGCAGCACCCCGTGCAGCACAGCTCCGTCTTTGGAACCCGTGAGGGCCCCAGTCCACTCCAGCCGGCCGAGCATCCGCCAGCCCTGAGGTACAATGCCCTGCACATGCCGGTTCAAACCGGCCAGGTACAGACTGCTGCGGTCAACCTGCACCTCCCAACCGGAGAGGTCCCGGCTCAGGGGGAGCCTGGCCTGTCCGTGCAGATCGAAAAATCGTCCTCCCTCAATCTGCAGGTCCCGGATGGCCGCCCTGCCCTGGGTGATCCTTCCTTTTGCCTGGATCGAGACCGGTGCCTGCCCCAGATCCACATAGCGAGCCCCCCAGAGGGCTTCACCCTGCTCAATATGCAAAGAGACTGCGCCCTGAAGAACGGAGGTCCAATCCAGACTGCCCTGCAGTCTCCCCTGCAGGCCGGCTGCCATGACTTCTTGGTCCAAAGCTTCCCCGCCCGCATTCTGAAACTCCAGAGAGCACTGGGCATGAACTCCCTCCCGGGTCTTGCTGGCCGTCAGCTCAAGATCCAGCGTACCGCGCGCATCCCCGCCGATGGGCACTGTCCAGCCTGCAAGCCGACTGACCTCGGCCAGGGCGGCCAGCTCAAGGCCGCGGGCTTTCGCCCTGACCCGCTGCTTGGCGTCCCCGGACCATTCACCGGCTATGGACAGAGACCCCGGATCCGGCATCTGTCCAGGGTCAGCCTTGAGTCCGGGCCACACAGAGGCCAGGGAGCCCAACAAGGGCCGCAGGCGGATATCAACCGCCCCGTTCCCCCCGGAAGGACCGTGCTCCAATCTCCCGCGGGCCAGGACTCGGGAACCGATGGACCATTGCATGCGGTCCAGAACAATTGTTGCGTTCTGTATATCCAGGTTCCCCCTGGCCTGGAGGTCGATGTCCGGCACAGGCCGCCATTCCTGGTCCAGGCGGACGCGGACGTCCCGCAACTGTCCGGAGAGCCTGGAGATACTTATATTTCGGCCCAGCAAGCGGACCTCCAGCTCCACCCTGGATTTGGCCCGGATCCACGGGGTCTGCACATTGCCGAGATCCAGAGCCAGGTTGAAGCCGTGGGATGTCTTTTCCTGATGGCGGGCCATGTCTGCCTCCGGCATGCGGGCATCCAGAATCGATGTCCAGGCCGGACCCAAAAGAACAAGGCAGTTCAGGAGGAAAAACAGCCAGAAAGCAGAAGCAGTCCCGGGCCAATGTTTCATGGATGATTTATTCCTTGCACTCAGCTTCCAAGGATTCTATGCTTATCGGCTTGGACCCAATTGAACATCACAGCAGTCTCGTCCCAGAAGGAAGGAATACGCATGGCTTCAGAAACGCATCAAGTTGGAGATATTGTTGAATCAACCTGCCGCAAATGCAACGATGTCACCGGTCACGCGGTCGTATCCATCGTCGAAGGACAGATAGCCAAAGTCGAGTGCCGGGGGTGCGGAAGCGTGCATAAGTACCGACCAGCGAAAAAGTCCGGTCAGTCCAAGTCCGCCGGGTCCTCTTCCCGCGCGGAAAAAGGCAAGAGCACGGCCTCCAAGGGGAAGAAAAGCCAGACAGCCAAGGAAAAAGAGGCCCAGCAGCTTGCAGAGCAGATCTATAAGGAGTGGCAGACCAAGACCCAAGGCAAGAACCAGGCCGAGGCCAAGACGTACCGGATGGACGGGGAGTTTACAGCCAACGAGCTCATTGACCACCCCAGTTTCGGGCTGGGCGTGGTCCAGCGCATAATCCCCCCGAACAAGATGGACGTCCTTTTTCAAGACAGCGAAAAGCGCCTGCGCTGCGCCGTGGCCTCCAAATCACCCGGGCGGCCTGAAAACAAGTCTGATTCCCATGCCGAATAATCAGCCTGCTATCGCCCGCTGTTCAAAATGGTCTCCAGGGCCTGCAGCTTATCGTCCAAGCTGGATTGCGCCTCCTCCAGCCGCCGGTTTGTTTCCTCCAGCTCGTCGTTCCACACCCGGCACAGCTCCGCGCAGACCTGTTCCCCCCGGATACGGGCCCAGTCTTTCCGCCGCTGCTCATGGGACCGGTAAAAGCGGATCCCTGCGCCGAGCATAAGCAATGCGAAGCTGAATAAAGCGGCCAGCCCCATGGGACTGAACAGGGATTCCAGGATCCCGAAGAGGACCTCGAGCCCGGCTCCAGGTCCCGGCTGCTCGAAAAGCCTCAGCCAGGCCTGCCTGCCGCCCAGCCCAAGCAGCAGGCACATGGTCAGCACCCCGTAGACCGCTCCCTGGCTGAAGGTCAGCCCCAATCCTCGAATCGGTCTCCGCCAGCTCAGGGCATTGTGGATCACCCCCTGCCATCCGGAGTTCACCCTGTCCCACATGCGGTCTGCATTCAGGATCTCGTCCACCACCGGACGGACATTTTCGGCCTGCTCTGTGCGCAAGACAGTGGTTAGCAGTTTGTTCCCCAGGTTTTCTATCCGGGGATACAGCCTGCGGAGCTCCTCCTCCTGATCCACCTGGAGGCTTCCGTCCTGCCGGCACTCCCCCTGCCGCCTCCATTCCCGGAGGGCCGCGCCCACCATCCTGGCCGGACCGAACAGCGGCTTCAGCCCCGGGCCCTGCTGGGCCAGAACCGGCTCCAGCCGATTGTGCACCCAGGATTCAAGGATGTTGGCTCCATCCCTGTCCCAGGCCGCGGCCTCGTTATCCACTTCTATGCGCAATCTGCGGATCAGGGCTGCACCCTGCTCCAGGGCGGCCCTTTCAGCGTGCAGCGGCTGGCACATGCCCCGCATTTCCTGTTCCAGGTTGGCGGCCTTGATGGCCGCAGTCTGTTTGGCCGACCGCCGGGTGAACAACGATTCCCGAAACATGCCCAGCTGATTCCATACCGAGTACGGCGGCTCTTCCACAGCCGAAACCATGAACAGCAGGGGACTCTCTCCGGTTGTTCCGGCATTTTTCCGGGCCAGAGTGGCGGCCACCTGACTGCGGAAGTGCTCACCCATCCGCTGCATCTGCTCCAGGCTCTCCTCGGCCCGGGCCCGATCCCACAGCCGGTCCACCTTGTTCAGCACAAAATAAAAATTGCCCGCAGCCTTGGAGGCTTGGCCCAAAACCTCATGCAGGCTGCGGTCGGCATATTTTTCCGGAGAGGCAACCCAGACCACAAGGTCGAGATGGGACATGAACTGCAGGACTGCTTCCCTGTTCTCTGTCCGCAGGCTGTCGAAATCCGGAAGGTCGCACAGAAGCATGCTGGCCACTGCATCTGCCTGATGCACGTATTCCCGCCACGGCGCAGGGCTCTGTTCCACGAACGGCGGCAGCTGGGCCTGGACATGGCGGTAGACCAGGACCTGGTGCGTGTGCGGACGCCTATGGCTGGTCCCGGCTACCTCCGCCCCGGCCAGGGCGTTCATCAGGCTTGACTTGCCCACCCCTGTTCCACCCAGGAAACCGGCGCACAAGAGCTGATCTTCCGCAGCCTGCAGCCGGTCTTCGAGCCCAGCCGCGGCCTGTTCCAGATCCCGCCTGTCTTCGGGTCCCAGGCTGACCAAGTCCTGTTCCCGGATAAAGCGCCGCACCCGGCTCAAATCGTTGTGCAGCTGCCGGTACAACCTGTTCTCCATCCCCGCTCCATCGCCTTTGTCATCTGTGCTCCGGGCCTGTGCTCAAGGCAGCCGTCGCGTCCTTTTCCGTCCATCCGGCCAGCTCCCGAACCGCTTCCAGGGCCGGTTCATCCGGACCGAGATCCCGCATTGCCTGGACATACCTGTCTTTTTGCTCCTGGACAATATCCGTGATCCCTTGTTCCAGTCTGTCCGAAAGCTCCCGGGTAATGCTGCGCAGCTCCTGATAGGCGAACAGCTCCACCGCTCCCTTGGTCACATACGGAGCGATAGCAGAATCGATGACCACTTCCACCAGACTCAGCCCCCCGCCGACAACGGTCTCAAAAGAAACGATCAGTGCGCCCCACAGAGCGGATGTGGAGTATATCCCCCAGGCCTTTCCCCGGGGAGCCTCCCTGGCCATACGTTCGAAACGGGCGTTGAGCCAGGAGGCCATCCTGTCCTGGACCGCCATGAACCTGGACTCCACGTCTTCCGGGGTCAAGGCCAGCTCGGGCCTGCGCAGGGCCCGGGCGGCGGGTGAACTCTGATTCTGCGGAACGCACCGTTTTAGAACCAGGGCATTGAAGGCATCGACGGCTTCCTGCACCGGCCTGGCGTCACCCTTGTTTTTGGCCTTGTCCAGGTCCTTCTGCCGCCCGCGGGAGGAGTCGCCGCTCAGACCCGCCAGGCGCAAAGGCAGGCGCAGACAGGTTCCGATGACCCGCCTGGGCCCGGCCAAAAAGTCGTACCTGCCGAAGACGTTTCGTATCTCCTCCTGCACAGTCCGGCGCTGCCCAGCCTGGAATCTGGCCTCTTCCCGCTGCAGGAGCCTGTGCACGCACTCCTCGAAGATCCCCTGCAGCCGTTCTTCCCAGGCGACGATCTCCCCCTTTTCGGCTGCAGCTATCTCCTGAACCCGTTCCAGATCAGCCTTCAGATGCGCCCAGACCCGGTGCTGTTCGGTCCGGCGCCGCTCTGTGCCCAGACCCGCGGCATACATCCGGCATACGGCAGCGGCAAACTCCTGGTGCGCCCCCCCGGCCTGCGCACCAGGTCCGGCCGGGATAAAGGGCAGGGCCACGCACAGCTCCCGGTCCAGCAAGGCCTGCTCCGGATCCAGGGCCTCGGTCACCTCCGCAAGCAGACCGGCCAGGTCCATTCCCCGGGGCGGATCGGCCTTATTGAGCACAAAATGCAGGTCAGTGCCCCAGCTCCGCAGGGAGAGCAGCATGCTGTACAAAACATCGTCGGCATACTTCTCCTGACTGGCCACAAAGATGACCACGTCGGCCATGCGCAGGATGTCCAGGGCAGATTCCCGGTGTTCTTCAACCAGGCTGTCCAGATCCGGCGTATCCGCCAGGACGATGGATTCAAGGGCCGGATCCCGATGAAGGGCCAGGGTCAGGCCCTGGCCTTCTCCGCTGCATCCGGTGCCGTCTTCGGTCTCCATCCGGCGGACGGGACCGAGGAATCCGGGCAGGCGGTGTTCGATCCCTGTTTGTTCATGGGCGTAGATCACCGCCCCGCGGGTCTTGGGCCGCTCCACTCCGGTCCGGCTGATCTGTCTGCCGCAGAAGGCATTGTACAAGGTGGATTTGCCCGTGCCGGTCCCGCCCACAAAAGCGATCCAGACCGCCGGGATCCGCAGCTTGGCAGCCAGAGTCTGGGCTTGTTTGGGGATCTGTTCGCACAGCTTTCGCAATTCCGGGCCTTCTGAGCTCAGCTCCGGAACCTTCAGACCGGCCCAGAACGCCGGATCCTTAAGCTGCAGTGAGCGGCGTATTTGTGATTCGCGTCCCACACGTGACTCGCTGTTTCCGCTTTCCAGGATCTGCCCTTGTGCTCAAAACCCGACCGCCTGTCCGTCTTTGCGCGGGTCAGATGCCGCGGCAAACCCGGACCCCTGGCAGTGGACGATCTGCCCTCCCCCGAAAAGAAATCCTGGCGGATCATGGACCAGTTCGTGGCCCATTGCTACCAGCTGCGGGCCGATGCTTCCGGCCAGACGGGGCTCCAGGGCCAGACTGCAGTCCGGGTTCACCTGCCAGCGCGGCGCGTCCAGGGCGGTCTGGGCATTCTGCCCCCACAGCTGCATACGCTGCAGGACCTGCACATGCCCCTGCGGCTGCATGTGGGCACCCATCACCCCAAAGCTGAGCAGCGGCCTGCCGTGGCTGGTCACAAACCCGGGGAGAATGGTGTGAAAGGGCCGCTTGCCTCCGGCCACGCAGTTGGGATGCTCCGGATCGAGGACAAACCCAGCTCCCCGGTTCTGCAGGCTGATTCCGGTCCCGCCGACCACCACCCCTGAGCCAAAGCCGGTGTAATTGGACTGGATCAGAGAAACCATCCGCCCTTGTTCGTCCGCAGCGGTGAGATAGACGGTCCCTCCGCTGGACGGGATATGGGAAACCGGCCTCGCCGCCCGGTGCGGGTCAATGCTCCGGGCAAGCTGGTCCAAAAATTCCGGGGCCAGGAAATCTTCAGCCGGCGTGGTCATGGCCCGGGGATCGGCCACATGGGCGTGGACCTGGGAAAAGGCGGCCTTCATGGCTTCCACCTGATAATGCACCGCCTGCGCCGAATCCGCTGCAAACCGGTCTACCTGCAGAATGTCCAGAATCCCCAGGGCAATGAGCGCGGCCAGTCCCTGCCCGTTGGGCGGCATCTCGTGCACCGTCCAATCCCGAACCCCGATCCCTATGGGCTCGGTCCAGACGGACTCGTGCTCGGCCAAGTCAGTCAGGGTCAGGGCACCGCCCTGTTCCCGAGCCTGACGGACCATGGCCTCGGCCAGCTCCCCCTGATACAAAGCCTGCCCCTGGGTCTCGGCCAACAGCTGCAATGAGCGGGCCTGATCCGGATTGGCGAACCGCTCTCCGGTTCTCGGAGGCCTCCCGCCGGGCAAAAACGCGTCCGCGAACTCCGGTCGGTGGGCGTGGAGGCGGGACACGGCGGCCCATTGCCCGGCTATCAGCGGAGAGACCAGGAAGCCGTCCCGGGCATAGCGGATCGCCGGCTCAAACAGGTCGGCAAAGGGCAGAGCTCCGTAGCGGGCTGAAAGATCGCTCCAGGCCCGAACCGCGCCAGGGACAGTCACCGCGTCCCAACCGGCAGTCGGCATGCTCCGCAGACCGGCAAACCGCTGAAGGTTCCAGGCCCGGGGGGACCGGCCGGAACCGTTGATGCCCTGCAGCCCTTGCCCGTCCCATATCAGGGCGAAGAGATCAGAGCCCAGACCGTTGCCGGTTGGCTCGACCACAGTCAGGGCAATGGCCGCGGCCAAGGCCGCGTCCAGGGCATTCCCTCCATGCCTGAGCATGTGCAATCCGGCCTGGGCGGCCAGGGGCTGGGAGGTAGCCAGCACATTGTCGGCCAGCACCGGCATGCGCTGTGACGGATAGGGAAAGGTCCAGAACGTCATACAAACCTCATGGTTCACATATACTTTGGGGCCATCTTGCTTGACAAAACGGGAAAAAACAACATACTCAGTAAGTGACCATTGGTCACAAAGTGAACAAGGATTCAAAATGGCCAGACGACAAAAGGAAAAAGCCCAACAGACCAAAGAGGAGCTCATGCAGTCGGCCGCGCGCATTTTCGAGCGCAAAGGCTTTGGAGCGGCCACCATCGCCGAGATAACCGACCATGCCGGATACGCCAAGGGCAGCTTCTACCGTTGCTGGAAAAGCAAGGACGAGATATTCCTGGACATCATGGAAGCCAGATTGCGGGAATACCGCACTTTGAGGCAGCAGAAGATGGACCGGGCCCAGAACCTGGACCAGATGCTCAATGTCCTGGTGGATTTTCTGGAGACCATTATTGACGACGAGAACTGGTCCAGGGTGTTCCTGGAGTTTACCATCCATGCCTTCGGGAACAAAGAGGTCAGGGAAAAGCTGAACCGGAGCAGCTACCGCCTGTCCACGGACCTGTTCTCCCAGATCCTGGCTCCGTTTATCCACGACAGCGCGGAGGCCCAAAAGCTTGGGGCCTTTGTCATTGCCCTCTTTGAAGGATTTCTCATCCAACAGTTTCTGGAGAGCAATGTCTTGAGCAAACAGGACCTCCGGCAGGCCATACTCTTTTTGGGGCACAAGTTCACCACCCCGTTCAGGGCTGTTCAGACCGATCAAAACCAAAATCCCTGTTCATGAATCAAACAACCGCAAGGAGAGGGCCATGAATATCCGAGCCGCATTCTGTGCGCTATGCATGCTGCTGACCGCAGCATCCGCCGCCATCGCCGGTCCGCAGTCCCTGGACAGATGGAAGCCGGACTTCGATCCCTCCGGAGCGGAGTACACGTGCATCATCTCCAACGTCTCCCACCCGGTGATCAAGGGCGGATACGCCGGGTACGCCCTGCGCGACGCCATGTGGGAGGCGACACAGGGAAAGATCTATATCGACTACAAACCCTTTTCCATGCTCGGCGGGGAAGTTGAGGTCCTGAACATGCTCAAGATGGGCGCCATTCAGGGCATGGGGGTCAGCTCAGTGGCGGCCACCAATCTCGGTCCCCGCTTCGGCCTGGTCAATCTCCCCTTTCTGATCAACTCCTACGCAAAGCTGGATCGCTTCGTGGACAGCGGAAAGCTGTTCGAGCACTTTCTGCGCTCCATGCTGCACCAGGGCATTGTGGGCCTGGACATCACCACCTACGGAACCTACGGCTGGGCAACCACCGAACCCGTGACCGATCTGGACCAGGCCCGCAGAGTCAAGTTCCGGATAGCCGAAGCAGCAGTCAACCAGCTGCTGTATAGGAAATGGGATCTCAGCACCGTGGTTATGCCCTGGCCTGATGTGCATGTGGCCTTGAAGCAGAACGTGATCACCGGCCTGGATCATTCTCCCATCGTCTGCAACATCACCAAAAAGTTCGAGGTGGCCCAGCACTTCACCCGGATCAACTACGCCCAGGGCCTGTACATCTGGATTTTCAACCAGTCCTGGCTGCAGAGTCTCCCCCCGGAGCTGCGGGAAACCTTCGAACGGGTGGTCCATGAGGTGTACGCCGAGATCAGGGGCCAGGGGCAGGCCCAGGAAGAGGAGCAGATTGCCCTGGCCCAAGAGGCGGGGGTGAAATTCCATCAGCTTCCGGAGCAAGACATGGCCTGGCTGCAGCAGAAAGGTCATGCTGTGCATGAACAGTATGCCCAGCGGATCAACGCCCTGTATCCCAGCGATCCATACCGACCGGACGACTACCTGGGAGAAGTTCAGGAATATATGGGCTATGAGCCGGTTGTGGGCGAGTAGAGACCAATGCCCGGAAAACCGAAGAAAGTGTCGCGAAAGTGGCAGGCAGACCCTGGAGAGAACGAATGCAGCGCGAATCTGGCAAGATCATGACCAGGCTGCAAGGCATGTATTCCCGCTTGGACCGGCTGATGAGCGCGGGTGAGGAGTGGGTTCTGGCTCTTAGTGTCATCGGGGCCCTGATCGCCCTGCTGATCAATGTCGTCCTCCGCTACGGCTTCCATCACTCCCTGCCCTGGGCTCAGGAACTGGTCCGGGAGGTGATCATCGTCACCACCCTGCTGGGCTGCAGCCTGGCGGTCAAACGCGGCCAGCAGGTCAGCATCGACGCTGCGGCCCATATCTTTCCCAATCTGCGCCGCTTCCTGGCCGGAGTACACTATCTGGCCACCCTGGCTTTTGCCCTCCTGCTCATCCGTTTCGGCTGGGAAATGGTCATCATGATGCAGGAAACAAACCAGCGAACCATCGCCATGCACATTCCCCTGGCCTGGATCTACGCCGTGCTGCCTGTGACCGGCCTGCTGATGACGATCAGAAGCCTGCAGGCCCTGGGCCGCCTTCGGCATTCACCCTTCTAGCCACCTTTTGGCCGCCAATGGAATCCAGCGATCTGATCGTCCTTTTCATCCTCCTCGGCGCATTGGCCGTGAACATTCCGGTCTATATCTGTCTGTTCGTTTCCGCGGCCCTGGGCCTTATTTTGTTCACCCCCATGCCCATGCTGCTTTTGTACCAGACTCTGTTCCGCAGCCTGGACAACTTTGCCCTGGTGGTCCTCTTCTTTATTCTCTGCGGCAATATCATGGGCTCCGGCCAGATCGTCTCCAGGCTGATCCGGGTGGCCAACGCCTTTGTGGGCTGGCTTCCAGGCGGCCTGGGCATGGCCGGAGTCCTGGCCTGCGGGCTGTTCGGGGCCATCTCCGGCTCCACGGTGGCCACTGTGGTGGCCATCGGGGGCGTGATGATCCCCTCCCTCCTCCAGCAGGGCTACAACGAGTCCTATGCTCTGGGGGTGATGAGCACCTCCCCCAATCTGGGGGTGATCATCCCCCCCAGCATCAGCATGATCCTGTACAGCATGATCAGCAATGTGTCCCTGGAGGGGCTTTTCCTGACCGGGTTCATTCCCGGGGACTGATTATGCTCGGGGTCTGCGTCTATACCTGGCTGATCAGCAGAAAGAATCCACACCTATGCAGCCGGAGGCCCCTGCGAGCAGGAGAGATCCGGCAGGCCCTGCGGGAAGGCATCTGGGCCCTGCTTTTGCCGATGATCATCTTCGGGGGCATCTTCTCCGGAATATTCACCGCCAACGAGGCGGCGGTGGTGGCCACTGCCTACGCCTTTGCCGTGGAGCTGTTCATCCACCGTTCCCTGTCCTGGTCCCAGGCCAGACGAATCACCGTGGACTCCGCAATCACCTCCTCCACCCTGCTGATCATCGTGGCCGGGGCCACCTGCTTCGGCCGCTTTCTGACCCTGGAAAACATCCCCGGCCGATTGACCGAGATGGTCCTGGCCGGCATCGACTCTCCGGCCCTGTTTCTCTTGTGCATGAACTGCATGCTTCTGATCATCGGCATGTTCATGGACATCATTTCCGCCACCCTGATCCTGGGACCGATCTTCCTGCCCATGCTGGCCTCGTTTGGCATCGACCCCATGCACTTCGGGCTGATCATGACCGTCAATCTGGCCATCGGCTACTGCACCCCGCCCATGGGGGTCAGCCTGTTCATCACCGCATCCCTGGCCAGGCGGAACATCCTGTACGTGTCCAGGGCCGTTTTGCCCTTTCTGGGCATACAGCTGGTCGTGCTCCTGATCTTGACCTATCTCCCCCAGAGCGTCCTGTGGCTTCCCCAGATCATGGGGTTTCGGTAGAACCAGCCCTCAAGCCTGAAGAGTGGTCCTTACAGATCCGTCCGCAGCATAAGCAGACTCAGCATGCATGTGGACCAGACGATGTCCACGGCCATATGCTCCAGGCAGCTCCTGTCCACCAGCAGGGTGGCCCCGGCAGGAAACTCATCGTCACTGAACCAGAAGATGAGCTGAACCGGGATGCGGGGAAAGGAAAACAGCTTCAGCCCTGCATCCCCGTGCTCGTCCTGCACGCCGCCAAGGACCTTCCCCCGGCGCACCAGCTCTTGCCCCAGGTGGTCGAACCTGCGGGCCAATGCACCCATGGGCAGAACGTGGCTGCCTGAGGCGAAAAAGTCTCCGCCCGGAAGTTGACTGGGTTTGATCATCTCCCCGCTCAATGGCTTGTCCTGGGCATGAGCCAGGTAGCGGAGAATGGACAGCTTGGAGTACTCCGGATATGTATTTAGCATGGAGTTGCCCAGATCGGACTGAGCCCACAGCCGCTTTTGCCCAAGACTGACCGCAACCGTCTGCCCCAAACAGGGAACCATGTATGTTCCAGTCTGGCGGTCATAGTCGACCAAGGCCCCGGCTTGGACCGCCTGCGGCTCCCTGCCGGCCAGCACCTCCCAGGATTCCTTGATCCCGGGAGAGGCTATACTTTCTGGAAATCCCTGATCCATGCATCACCCCCGGTTTTCCCCGCGCAGAAACTCCCCGGTCACTGACTCCGGATTGTCTCCAATCTCTTCCGGAGTGCCCTGGGCCACAATATGTCCTCCAAACTCCCCTCCTCCCGGTCCGAGATCAAAGACATAATCCGCGGCCCGGATCACGTCCAGATTGTGCTCGATGACCACCACCGAGGCCTTCTTGTCCACCAGGGCCTGCAGGACATGAATCAGCTTGCCCACCTCGTGCATGTGCAGACCGGTGGTCGGCTCGTCCAGGACATACAGGGTCCCGGGCAGGCTCTTCTTGCCCAGCTCCCTGGATATCTTCAGCCGCTGGGCCTCGCCCCCGGACAGAGTGGTGGCCGGCTGGCCCAGGGTGATGTATTCCAGCCCCACATCCTCCAGGATGCCCAGCTTGCGTTCCAAAACCGGATAGTTGGCGAAAAACGACCTGGCTTGGCGCACGCTTAAATCCAGGACCTGGGCGATGTTCAGCCCCTTGTAGGTCACGTCCAGGGTCTCCCGGTTGTAGCGCTGGCCCTGACAAACGTCGCAGGTGACGAAGACATCCGGCAGAAAATGCATTTCCACCCGGATCTGTCCGTCCCCCTGGCAGGCCTCGCACCGTCCGCCCCGGACGTTGAAGCTGAACCGTCCCGGCTTGTATCCCCGCTTTCTGGCCTCGGCGGTCGCGGCAAAGACCTTTCGTATCTCGTCAAAGACCTTGGTATAGGTGGCTGGATTGGACCTCGGGGTCCTGCCTATCGGGGACTGATCAATGGATATGATTTTCTCCACCTGCTCCGCGCCCACAAAGCTGTCCACCTGACCGGGATTGTCCACCTTGATCCCCCGGGCCAGTGCCAGATGCTTGTACATGGTATCCACCACCAGGGAGCTCTTGCCCGAACCGGAGACCCCGGTCACGCAGACCAGCGCCCCCAGGGGGATGTCCAGGCTCAGGTCCTGCAGGTTGTTGGTTCGCACATGCTCCAGGCGCAGGGTCTGCTCCGCCCTGCGTCTGGACTCGGGCACCGGGATGACCAGATCCCGGCGCAGGTACTTTCCGGTCAAAGAATCCTGGGCCTGCAAAAGCTCCGGGACCCGTCCGGCAAAGATCACCTCACCGCCCAGGGCCCCGGATCCCGGTCCAAGCTCCAGAACATGATCCGCAGCCCTGATGGTCGGCTCGTCGTGCTCCACCACCAGCACGGTGTTCCCCCGGCCCTGGAGATCCTTGAGGGACTGGATCAAACGGGCGTTGTCCCTGGGATGCAGGCCGATGCTCGGTTCGTCCAGGACATAGGTCACTCCGACCAGTCCGGACCCCAGCTGTCCGGCCAGGCGGATACGCTGGGCCTCGCCTCCGGACAGGGTGGACATGGTCCGGCCCAGGCTCAGGTAGTCCAGCCCCACATTGACCAGAAATTCCAGCCTATGGGTGAGCTCCCGAAGCAGAGGAAGCGCGATATGCTCTTGATATCCCTGAAAGTCAAGCCCCTGCAGCCATTCCAGGGCCCGGAGGATGGACATGCGGCAGATGTCCTGGATGCTTCTGCCCTCCACCTTGACCGCCAGGGCCTCCGGGCACAGTCTGGCCCCGGCGCACTCCTGACAGTCGGTACTGCGCCGGAACCGGGCCAGCTCATCCTGCCAGATCCTGCCCAGCTGCACACCGGATTCAAGGAGGGAGACCACTCCCGGCCAGCTGCACTCCGCATGCCCGTAAAACAAAGCGTCCCAGCCTTCTGGAGGGTAGTCCTTCAAGGCGGTATCCAGATCAAAGCCGAACCTCCGGCCCAGACAGTCCAGCTCCCGGGCATAGCGGGAGAGCAGGTTTCCCTTTTTCCAGGGCACCAGGGCCCCCTGGTTCAGAGACAAGCCCCGGTTCGGCGCCACCAGCATGGGCTCGAAATACTCCACGCTGCCCAGTCCTGAACAGGCAGGACATGCGCCTTGCGGGCTGTTAAAGGAAAAGAGCTGAGGCGAAGGCACGGGCAGGGAAATGCCGCAAGCGGAACACACCGCCTCTGTGCTGTACAGAGCGTCCTCCCCTCCGATCTCGGAAACCACCACCCGCCCGTTGCCCAGCTGCAGGGCCAGCTCCAGGGAATCGGCCAGACGCTTGCGCACCGTGTCCTTGATCACCAGACGGTCCACGACCACATCCACTGAGTGCACCTTGTTCTTGGCCAGCTCAGTGAGCTCCTCGAGAGTCCGTATCTCCCCGTCCACTCGAACCCGGACAACGCCCTGGCTCTTGAGCTTCTTGAACAGATCGGCCTGGGTCCCTTTGCGCCGCTCCACCACCGGGGCCAAAAGCATAAACTTGGTCCCGGCGGTCATGTTCAGGATGGAGTCGATGATCTCGTCCGAGCTCTGGGCCACTATGGCTCGCCCGCACTGGGGACAGAAGGGCCGGCCCAGACGGGCATAGAAAACCCGCAGGTAATCATAGATCTCGGTCACCGTGCCCACGGTGGACCTGGGATTGCGGGTGGAGGTGTGCTGCTCCAGCGAAATTGCCGGGGACAGCCCCTCCACCTTGTCCACCTTGGGCTTGTCCAGCTGGGGCAGAAACTGCCGGGCATAGGCGGACAGGGATTCCACATACCTGCGCTGGCCCTCGGCGTAGATGATATCAAAGGCCAACGTGGACTTCCCGGATCCGCTGGGACCGCAGATGACCACCAGCTCATTCCTGGGAATATCCAGATCAAGGTTTTTCAGATTGTGGTGTCTGGCACCACGAATGCGTATATTTTCGTGCATAGGGCAAAAAGATGCGCCTGCAATGGAGATTGCAGGCGCAGGGTTACGTGCAACCGCATGCGGCCCACGATGTATGCAGCGAGGCCTTCAGCACCTCTGGGCAAGACCCCCTGAACAGATACCTCCCGCCAGTATCTCTTATTCCTTGTGCAGGGCCTTTTTGCGATACTGGATATATCCGTCTTTAAACGCAGTGTACGGGTCCAGCGCCCCTTCCTTCAGATCCTGGTACTGGTCCAGATTCAGGGACAGAATATTGACCCCGTCCCCGGCTTTTAGACCAATATCCCACTCCCAGGGAGTAAAATAGTAGACTGGATGCAAGAAGCCGTCTCCGACCTTGCCCACAGTATCCCGCAGGCTGGAAGGGCCAATGACCGGCCAGAAGAGATAGATCCCATGCCCAATTCCCCAGCTTCCAAGGGTCAATCCGGTATCAGTATCCGGCGGATCAGGGGTTAAGGCCGGAATGCCCCGGGAAGGCTCCAGGAGTCCGCCGAAGCCGAAGACCGTGTTTATGAAGCAGGCCCCCAGCTCTTGCCCGGCCTGAACAACATCTCCCTGCAGCAGATCGTTCACTATCCGAACCGGAGAAGCGGCGTTGTCGAATGCATTGGCAAAAGACTCCCGCCACGGTCTGGGCATCACGGCCGCATACCCTTCTGCAGTCGGATGCAGAACCCAGAAATACAGCTTGTCGTTGACCTGAAACATGAGCCTATTCCATGGCTCCAGGGGATCGGCGATGGCCTGCTGGCCCGGCTCCCCGTAATCCGATCCCAGCTCGGCCATCAGATCGTCTTCTGCACCAGGACCCGCGGTTTGAACCGATTCGCTTCCGGCAGGACCCGGACCCACATCCGCAGCCTGAACCAGGCCGGATGGAACGGCACAAACCGCCACCAGGACAAGACAAAGAAATATACGGTATCCCATTGCTCCCTCAGGCTTGGTATCGGGGTTCGACAATGCAATGCGTTGCGATCCGCTCAAAGGACATGCTAGGTCGAAGGACCTTCATCTTCGTGTTGCTCGTCTTCTCCGTCTTCCAGCTCCTGCACCTTGTCCCGCATGTCCTGCATAAATGCCTGAACCGAGGAGTTTTGCAGCGCATCATTGAACTGACTCCGATAGTTCTGGACCAGGCTGACCTCCTCGACAAGGACATCGTAGATTTTCCATCCCTGATCCAGCTTCACGAAGCGGTAATTAACCGGGACATTCTTGTCGTTATACACGATCTTGGTCTGGACTTCGGCCTTGCGGGAAGAAAATATGATCTCCTCGCTGACCTGCATATCATCTTTGGTGTATCCGGTTATCTGATCCAGGTGCTGCTCGATCTTCTGAAAATAGGTGTTCTCCAGCAGCCTGGTGAACAAGTCGACAAACTCCTGCTGCTGCCCGGCATTCAGACCTCGCCAGTTGCGCCCCAGGCTCATCTGCCCCATGATCCGGAAAGAGAACACCTCCCGGGCCATACTCTGCAGCTCGGCCCGCAGCTCATCTTTGTTCAGGTCCTGGTCGTCAAGAACACTTAGCACCTTGTCGTAGTAAGCACGGACAATCGGGGCGGGCCCCTCGTCCTCCTGGGCCGTGGCCCAGGTGAGCACTCCCCAGCCCAGATTGAGCAGCAGGCCGGCACATACAAGGACCGCCACCTGCCGCCAGGTGCATACTCTGCTGTTTTGCAAAATCATATTCTGCTCCCTTCCATATGTGCCCATGCACAGTCCGTCACCGCTGTGCTCTGCTCCGGTCTCCACCCTGGCGGAACCCGGAGCCTGGGGACTGTTTACTTGCTCTCGTCGTCCGCTCCACCGAAAACATACTTGCCCACCAGCTCTTCCACGTCAATCGGACTCTGGGTATCGATAATCATGTCTCCGGACTCCATGGGCAGCCCCACGCCTCCGGGAGAGATGCTGATGTACTTGTCCCCGATCAGACCGCTGGTCTTGACCGCCGCCATGGAATCGTCGAGCAGCTCCACGTCCTGATCGATGCTCATGGTCACAATGGCCACATACTGCTCGGTATTCAGATCAATCTCTTCCACCTTGCCCACGCTGACGCCGGCAATCTGCACCTCGTTGCCCACCTTCAAGCCGGAGACGGAGTTGAAACGGGCCTTGATCCGGTAGGTATCGGCCCCGAAAAAGTCGAAGTCCCCGAGCTGAATGGTCAAATACCCGACGCAAAGCAGAGCCACCAAGACGAAAACCCCCACAGATGTCTCAACCGCATACCTGCTGCTCATACTGTTTCCCCGTGTCCACTGTTTTGGCCGCAGACCAGCCTGGCCAATTCGTGTTCTGCATCTTCTGCCTGCTCGACCGTCTCGTGCAGGATGGAGTCCGTCCCAGCCGCGGTCCAACCGGCGGTCACCCCGAACGGCGTGCATCTGCTGCCCAGAAAGGTGGGATGAAAAAACCTGGTCTCTTGCAGAGGGTGCTGGACGTTTCTGATCACCTCATCCGCTTCCTGGGAAATATGGCCGGGGACCAGGCATACAATCCTTTCCTGACTGTACCGGCCGCATACGGCGCTTTTCCCTTCCAGGGCGGAACTGACCAAGCCGGCAACCGTGCTTACAATCTTATGGGCCATGAGCTCCCCGATTCTGCCCCGGATCCGTTCCAAATTCTCGATATGGAACACGAACAGGGTCAGATCCTTGTGTTTTTTGACCATATTGGTGTAGGCCGCTTCCAGATCCAGCCGGCTTTTGAGTTCGATAATCTCGTTTTCCAGGCTCTGTACGCTGTTGATATATTCATAGACGACCTGAAGATCACTCTGCTCCAGTTCCAGGGGGGTGCCCTGGAAAACGATCTGGGCATCCTCAAGAACGGCGATGCGGTTGGAGATGTAGAACACATCCGGGACGTCGTGACTGACCAACACGGCGGTGAACCCGAAATTTCTCTGATTATGGGTGATCATGCTCAGGACGTTGTTCTTGCGCACCGGGTCCAGGCCGGTGGTCGGCTCGTCAAACAGGACCACCTTGGGGTCGGTGATCAAAGCCCGGGCCAAAGCCACCCTCTTCTGCATCCCGCCTGAGATTTGGGACGGATATTGGTGCTCAACATCATGCAGGTCAAGGGCGTCCATCTTGGACTCAACCCGCTGCCTGATCTCGTCCGCTGTCATGTCAGTTTTTTCTTTCAGGGGCAGGGCTATATTGTCGTAGACATTCAGGGAGTCGAACAAGGCATTGTTCTGAAACATGAAGTTGACCTGCTTCCTGATCGCCTTGCGCTCCTTGCTGGACAAAGCCTGGAGGCTTTGTCCCTGGTACAGGATCTCCCCCTCATCGGGCTGCAAGAGCCCAATGATCAGCTTAAGGGTCACGCTCTTGCCCACGCCGCTCTTGCCGATCAACGTGGTCACTTCCTGGGGATAAATGCACAGATTGGCCTTGCGCAGGATGCATTTGTCCCCAAAGCATTTGGTCACGTTCCTAAATTCTATCAAAGGAGTGGTCATGAACTCGCCAAACGTCTGTGGTCGTATTCGCTTAAAGCAAGAAGGAGGTCAGCACATAGTCGGAAATGAGCACCGCCACTGAAGACAGGACGACAGCGCTGGTCGTGGCCAGACTGACCCCCTTGGCCCCATGGCCTCCAGCCCTCTGATGGACGTAGAAGCCTTGATAACAGCAGATTGTAACCACAATAATCCCGAAAAACAGAGCCTTGACAAATCCTCCGGTCACATCGGCCACGACCACAAGGGACTCCATTCTTGAAAAGAATACGCCGGGATTGATGCCCAAAAGAATAACTCCGGTCAAATACCCGCCGATGATGCCTACCACATCAAACAGTGCCGTGAGCAGGGGAAAGCTGATCAGAGAAGCCAGGATCCGGGGGCTGATCAAATAGCGGATCGGGTTGATGTCCATGGTAAACAGAGCGTCGATCTGCTCGGTTATGCGCATGATCCCGATCTCTGCGGCCATGGCCGATCCGGCCCGGCCGATGATCATGATGGCGGTCAGCACCGGACCCAGCTCCCGGATGATGGAAAGGGCCACACCGGCCCCGAGCACCCCTTCTGACCCGAACTTGACCAGGGTATAGTAGAGCTGCAGTCCAAGCACCATCCCGGTGAAAAGGCCGACCAGGAGAATGACGAACACGGATTTGACCCCGATGAAGTACACCTGGTGCACAGCCTTGCTCACCTCCGGAGGCCAGGCCAGGATATGGCGCACCCCGGAGAGAAAGAAGACAAACACGGCCCCGAGCTCCTGAATGAGGTGGATGATGGCCCGGCCCAGGGCTGAAACGCCCCCCAACGGATTGATGCTCACTTTGTCCATAACCTATCCCTACCCATGCCGAAATATGAGCCCATACGCACCAGCCCCGTCCTGTTTCCGGACTGGCCTCATGCATACCCCGCTTTATTGGCTCCTTAAGTCTGATAGGCACATGTACCCGGTTTCAGAGGTCAGGTCAAACCCGGACCCGGACTATTCAAACAGGACCTGGAGCCAGAGTGATTCCTGATTGTCCAAGACCTTCCGGGTCTGCTCCCAGACGTCGCTGTTTCCCAATAGCTCGCGCCATCCGGCATTCTGCGGCTTGCGGCCCTCGCCCTCGGGCTGCATGCCTGTACTGTGGGCATCCAGGTCCTGGAACTGCATAGAGATAACACCCTCCCGCTCGGCCTGGGTCATGTCCTCCACCACCCGGGCCAAACGCTCTCCCTCTACCCGCACTCCCCGGGATAAAAGCAGTGGCCCGATCCTTGGGGCCAGAAAGTTGAACAGCTTGACCCGGATATATCCAGTCTGCGGCTGGCTGCGGCCGCCTTTCTCCCCGGACCAGGAAATGCCCTGGCGCAGACCGGCGTATGTCCCCCCCCTGCGCATGCATGCCCCGATCAGACCGGGCATGGCAGCGGACAGGGAGAGGACACTCCCCGGTTTCAGCACAGGGGTATCCAGATCATCAACCGGGTGGTGGTCCAGAAAAAGGCTTTGGATCTCCTTCTGGATACTATCTTCCGGGATCTGCAGGTCATCCCGCAGTATTGCAAACACGCTCTTGCCCACCTCCACCCGGACATCCACCCCTTCCCGGAGCAGGGGAAAGAACATCTGCCCCTCCCGGTCCTTGACTTTGATCCGAATCACCATATCGCCTCCATAAAAGAAAGCGGCCCTTTCGGCCGCTTTCTTCTCAATCCTTTGCAATTGCCCGCCCCGGTTCAAGCCAGTGCCCACGGCAACGGCTCATATCCCGGGGTGCATGAGCAGCTGGAGCTACCAGTTAAACACTGTGTCCAACTCATCATCCGAGATGTCAAAGGTCACATTGTGCGGTTCCAGGGCTTCCCTCCGGAAGTAGCGAGGCAGCCGGTCATGGGCTGCCGTAAAGCCTGCCCGGGCATTGAAGTCCCGTTCATTCTTTAGGATGGACTTGCCCAGCTCACTCACATCGTCTGCGGTGAGCTCAAGTCCGTACATGGCATTGAGCATATCGATCAGGGCCTGAAAGGTCTCCGGCTGATCCAGAACAGCAAAGGCCACGAACAGGCACATGCCGGTGGCGTCCACAGCCGCTGTGGCGATCTGCAGATTCCGGGACAGATCCACCTGGCCTTCGGCCTTGAGGGGATCCACTTCGCCGCCCACCTTCAGAATATTGGCGGTTACCGCATATCCGGCGGTGTGATCCGCACCCATGGGCGTTGTGGCGTAGGTCACCCCCACCCCTTTCACAGCCCGCGGATCATACGCCGGCATGGCCTGATTCTTGACCACCGGGGCCCGTTCAAGACCGAAGGCCTTGGCGGTTGCTCCGGTCCCGCTGCCCAGGATCCGGCCCAACGGCGTGCCCTTGCCCACCTCATGGACCAGGTCAATGGCCTTTTGGGCATCCCCGAACTCCAGCAGACCGGCCTCCATGGCCACCCCGATGGTCGCGCCCATCTCAATGGTGTCCAGCCCGTAGTCGTCGTCCAGGAAATCCAGCCTGGCGATCTCGTCCAGATCGCAGATCCCGCAGTTTCCGCCGTGGGACCAGACGGTCTCGTACTCCGGCTGCTTGGTCACGTAGTTGCCGTCCTTGTCTACAAACACCCCGGAGCAGCGCATAACGCATCCGCGGTGGCAGCCGTGGGTGGGATTGCCCCCCCGCTTGGTCTCCAGCTCGGCCTGGGCCTCACCGCTGATCTTGGCTGCATCCTTGTACCGGCCGGTCTTGAAGTTGTAGCTCGGATAGGCCCCGGCCTCATTGACCACATTGGTCAGGATGTTGGTCCCGTACGTCGGCAGGCCCTGCCCGGTGACCGGGTGTTTCTGCAGGCCTTCGGTAAACACCTTGTTCGCGGCCTTGAACTTTTCCGGATCCTTGGGCTGAAGCATCTTGGCTCCGGCTCCGTCCACCAGGATGGTCTTGATCCCCTTGGAGCCCATGACCGCACCGACTCCGCCCCGGCCCGCATGCCGAGTCGGGCGTCCTTCCGGGTCGGTCACCGCCACAGTGGAGTTGGCCATGCGCATCTCTCCGGCTGTGCCGATACTGATCATGGACCCGTTTTTGCTGTATTCGTCCTTGAACTTCTCGGCCAGCTGATAGTTGGTCAGCATCCGTACGCTGCTGTCCGCCTCAATCTTGACCCCATCCTTGCTGATGCGCACAACATACAGATCGTCGCCGCTTCGTTCGCCTTCCAGAATCACGGCTGCATACCCCAGCTTGGCCAGGACCTGGGCCGCCTGTCCGCCGGCGTTGGCTTCCTTGATCCCCCCGGTCAGGGGGCTTTTGCAGCCCACGGAGAGACGACCGGAGTTTACGGCGGCAGTACCGCTGAGCATGCCGGGGGCGATAACCAGCTTGTTTTCCGGCCCCAGGGGATGGCAATCGGCCGGGACCTCGGCATTGACTACCGCCGAGGTCAAAGCCCGGCCGCCCAGGCCGGCGTACTCGCCCAGGCCTTCTTCCTTGAAAGAGGGCCGAGCTCCGCTGACATCAATACGCAAAATCTTGTCCATGCAGGCCTCCTTGAATGCACGATCTGTGTTTTCCAATCTTTCCTCTGTGCTGAACAGACTCACCAGAGGTTTCTCTGCTTCTTAAGTACACGATAATAGTATGCAGTTTGCCTTCATGGAGCAAGGGGGACAGCTCTGTCAATTTTGTCATACCAAAGCCGGAACAAAACAGAGGGAGGCCCTGCTTGAGCCTCCCTCTTTCCTGCTCCTTTCCGCCCCAGACTCCACAGGGCACCCGGATGAAGAACCAAAAACCTCAGCCGGGCTGCCGCTGCAGTTCGGATTTCTGTAGTCGTATTCTACAAAGCGGCCTTATAGATGGCCATCACATCCTCGTCCGTCGGGCACCTGGGATTGGTGAACCCACAGGCATCCTTCTGAGCATTGGCGGTCATGGTCGCTATATCCTCCTCCTTGACCCCCAGATCAGCCAAGCCTCTGGGAATGCCGATATCAGTGGAAAGCCTTTCGATTGCGCTTAAAGCCCTATCCGCCGCATCCCGCTTGGAAAGACCGTCCACCTGTTCGCCCAGGGCCTTGGCAATATCCACAAACCGGTCCATCTTGGCGATCAGGTTAAACCGTTCCACATGGGGCAGAAGAATGGCATTGCACACCCCGTGGGGCAGATCGTAGAATCCGCCGAGCTGATGGGCCATGGCGTGCACGTGCCCCAGACTCGCGTTGTTGAACGCCATCCCGGCCAGGTACTGGGCATAGCACATATCTTCCCTGGCCTGAACATCCTGGCCGTTGGCCACCGCCGGCCGCAGGGACTGGCCGATGATCTCAATGGCCTTTAATGCGCACGCATCGGTCATTGGAGTTGCGGCCAAGGAGACATAGGCCTCCACGGCATGGGTCAGGGCATCCATCCCGGTGGCCGCGGTCAACCCAGGAGGCATGCCCATCATCAGCAGCGGATCATCAATGGCCATATTCGGAGTCACCCGCCAGTCCACAATGGCCATCTTCACTTTCCGGGAGGTGTCGGTAATGATGCAGAACCTGGTCATCTCACTGGCTGTTCCGGCCGTGGTATTGATGGCCAGATAGGGAGGCATGGGCTTGGTGGACTTGTCGATGCCTTCAAAGTCATGGATCTTGCCCCCGTTGCTGATGACCAGCCCAACGCCCTTGCCGCAGTCGTGAGAGCTGCCGCCCCCCAGGGTTATCAACGAATCGCAGTTATTCTTCTTGTAGAACTCCACGCCGGCATGGACATTATTGTCAGTAGGATTGGGCACGGTTTCATCGAAAACCGCCACCTGCAGGCCGCTTTTCTCTATAAGATCCGTCATCTGCTTGGTGATTCCGGCCTCTGTAATGCCCTTGTCCGTCACCAGACAGATCTTGCTCCCGCCCAATGCCTTCATCCGATCCGGCACTTCCTTATGCGCCCCGATTCCGATCAGAGTCACGCTGGGGATAAAAAAACCGTTGACTTGTTCGCGTACTGCCATAACATCCCTCCTGAAAAAAAGGTTGTAGAAGCCGAATCTTTTTTGCCTCGTTTGAGCGGACCTTGCCTGGATCAGACTGGAATTCCAGACTGATCCCTCCAAGGCAACCTCGTATATCAACAAACTTTGCAAAAAGAAGGCCAAGATCATTTATATAACAAGTCAGGAGAGATAGAGGAATATCTTTTGAAACGGATAAGATGAAAGGGGCAGAACTCCCCGCCAAGAGGACAGCCAGGGGGAGACATTTAGATTAGATTGATATTCCGGAAGGTTACAAGAGGAGTCATTTTGACCCTGAGCACTCGCAGTTGAGTCATAATGACTCATTCCAGTTCCTGCAGCTTTCTGTACAGGGTTTTGCGGGTGATGCCCAGCAGAACAGCCGCTCGACTCCGATGTCCATTGCATAGATGCAGGACTTTCCTGATATGCCGCCTCTCCACCTCCCGCAGGGAAAGACCGGCTTCTTTCCAGGGCTGAGCCTTCTCCACAGCCAGGGCCGATATCTCGGCCGGCAGATCGTGTTCAGTAATACAGTTCCCTTCGGCCAAGATCAGGCTGCGTTCCAAGACGTTGCGCAGTTCACGCACATTCCCCGGCCAATGAACGGTTGGCCCCTTCATAATCACTTATTGCTCCGCCGTTACTGGCAATCAGAGCGATACCCTTGGCCGTGTCCATTGGGCTTCCTCCGCCCAGGGCCACGATCACATCCGCCCGCTGCCGCTCGTAGAACCTGGCTCCCCTCCGGATCTGAAAATCCCGGGGATTGGAATCCACTGTATTGTAGTACACCCAGCTCAGACCTTCCTGGTCCAAAGCGTCGATTACCTTTTCCACCCATCCGGCTTCTTCTATGCCCTGATCGCTGACCAGAAGAACGCGCTTTCCTCCGTTGCGTCTGGCACATGGACCGACATAGGCCAGACAGTCCTGCCCGAAAATAATCTCCGGAATGGCAAATTTGGTAACGCTCATGCATTTATCCTTGTGAAACAGCAAACTCGGGTTTAGGATTGCCTTTCGTTTGGATCACAGTGGTCGCTATGCAGACAGAAAAAATGGCTCTTGGACACAGAAAGTGAAATTGCATACATAGACTCAACTGCAAAAAGTCGAAGACTGGGGTTAAACGCACAAATTAAAATTTACAACTACTTGATTTCACTTAAAACTTTCAACTTAAAACTTAACACTGCCTGCAAAAACATATTTTTTGCAGGCGCATCTACATAAGAGTTTGCCGTCCCTTCTGTGTGCCGTAAGCGGCAGGCCCGCACATTTTCTTGGTCCCGCCAAAAGGGGGAAACCAGGCACTCACATGCATGATATGCTCAGTCCATCTGAAGGCAATGGCCATCATGTGAGTGCCTGGAGGGGGCAGGATCCCCCTTTGGCGGGGCTTAGAAAATACCGGGCCAAAAGTGGGCACCCAGAAGAGATGGCAAACCCTACAATCCACAGGCTACGTCGAAGACCCGAAAAAATGAAGGCCTAAAGGATAGCACAAAGCGTCATGGCACGAAAACGGAAAAAAAAGCAGCACATAACCGCCGGAAAGATCCTGGAAATAGTCAGGAACCACCAATCCCCGGTTCGGCTCAAGGATATGTTCAAGGAGCTGCGGCCCGGAAGCGAGGACCGGGAACGCATTCACTCCATTTTGAATTCCCTGACCGCCGAGGGCAAGCTGATCAGCCTGAGCGGGGGCAAGGCCTTCGGCCTCCCGGAGCGCATGTCCCTGGTTCGGGGCAGGCTGGAAATGATCTCCTCCGGGGCAGGCTTTGTCCTCACCGACGACCAGCGGCGGAAGGACATCTTTGTCGCTCCGGCCAATCTGGGGGATGCCTGGCCCGGGGACCGGGTGGTCGTGGCCCTTATGCCCCAGCGGAAGGGGAAAAATCCGGAAGGCCGCATTGTGCGCATCCTGGAACGCCGCATGAAGGACGTCCCGGCCGTGGTGCACAAAAAGATGAAATCCGACCTCTTCTGGGCCCAGCCCATGGATCCGAATCTGCACATCAACTTTCTGGTCCAGGTCTCCTCCTTGCCCACCCGGCCTAAGCCGGGCGAGGTGGTTGTCCTCACCCCTGAAGAACGCCTGGACAGCGATCTGTGGCAGGGCCAGGCCACCAGGCTCCTGGGAGCGGAAACCGAGATCACGGTCCAGGAGACTGTGGTCAAGCTCAATCATCACATCCCGTCCGAGTTTCCTCCCGAGGCCCTTGAACAGGCCCAAAGCCTGCCTCGCGACCCGACGGCCGAGGACAGGGCCGGACGAAAGGACCTCACCGGACGTCCTTTTGTGACCATAGACGGGGCAGAGGCCAAAGACTTCGACGATGCAATCTGTGTGCAAAGAACCGACCAGGGGTACCAGCTTCTGGTGGCCATTGCCGATGTCAGCCACTATGTCCCCATCGGATCTCCGCTGGACCGGGAGGCCCGGACCCGGGGAAACTCCTGTTACTTCCCCCAGTCCGTGGAACCCATGTTCCCCCCTGCCCTGTCCAACGGCCTGTGCAGCTTGAACCCCCAGGTTCCCAGACTGGCTATGGTCGTGGACATGACCATGTCCCTGAAGGGAAAACGTCTGCGGGCCGAGTACTATCCGGCCGTGATCCGCAGCCAGTCCAGACTTACCTACAGCCAGGTCAAAGCGGCCGTGCTGGACGAGGATCCCCGGTCCAGAGAAGAGATGCAAGACGTTCTGCCCATGCTCGAGAAGGCCCATGCCCTGGCCCGACAGCTCCATGACCGCCGCCGGGAACGCGGGTCTTTGGATTTCGATCTCCCCGAACCGGAGCTTTTATTCACCCTGCAGGGGGAAACCAGGGACATTCGGCCCAGGGCCAGACACTTCGGCCACCAGATCATCGAAGAGTTCATGATAACGGCCAATGAGGCAGTGGCTGAATACCTGCAGGAGCAGGGCCGGCCGTCAGTGTTTCGCATCCATCCGGACCCGGATCCGGACAAGCTGCTCAACCTCTTCAAACTCCTACGTTCCACCGACCTCGCTGAGCATCTCCCCACGGACACGGACATCAAGAGCCTGCAGGCCCTGCTCACCGCGGCCGAGGGCAGCGACCTGGAGTTTCTGGTCAATCGACTCATGCTCCGGACCATGATGCAGGCTTCCTACAGCCCGGACAACATGGGGCATTTCGGGCTGGGCTCCAGCTGCTACACCCATTTCACTTCTCCGATCCGGCGCTATGCCGATCTCATCGTCCACCGCTGCCTGCGCTCCGCCCTGGACCCGGATGCGCCCCCGGGACATGGACGCAAGGGCCTGCGCAAGCTCAGCCTGCACATCAGCCGCACTGAACGAACCGCGATGGACGCTGAACGGGAAATACTGAAGCGGATGACCATCTGCTTTCTGCAGGACAGGATCGGGGAGGAGTATTCCGGACTGATCAACGGAGTGAGCGAGTTCGGATTCTGGGTGGAGCTGACTGAGGTCATGGCCGAGGGCCTGGTTCGGCTGTCCACAGTCACCGACGACTATTACCTGTATGTGCCCAAGGAGCACAAGCTCGTCGGCCAGCACACAGGCCGGACCTTCACCCTGGGCCAAAAGGTCCGGGTCCGGCTGGTCAATGTCAGCCTCAAGCGGCTGCAAATCGATTTTGAGCTCATGGAAACAGGGGGCCAGGCTGTTGCGCAGACTGACCGCAAGCCTAACTGACTAAAAAGAAACGGATTTTCGCTGGAGTGTTCGCCGACCAAGCATATATCATTTGCCGATGCAGAAACGGGAAAAGATCTGGTCCAGGACATCTTCGCTGGAGATCTCCCCGGTAATCTCTCCCAACCGGTCCACGCCGGTCTGCAGGGGAACCAGGACAACATCCGGGGGCATCCCCGACTCAATGGCCTGCCCGGCCTCACCCAGGGCCTGCCGGGCTTTCTCCAGCAATGTCTTTTGCCGCATATTGGGCACCAGCTCATCCCCGGCCGGTTCCGGACTCAGCCCCACGATCTTCTCCCGGATGGCCCGAGCCAGGGCATCAACCCCGTCTCCGGTGAGCGCGGAAACAGCCACACAGGAAAAGCCCCGGTCCCTGAACCAGCGCTCCGAATCCCATTCATCAAAGATCAGGTCCTGCTTGTTGCCCACAGCCAGGACCCTGGCCGTTCCCAGCCTCCCGGCCGCCTCCCGGAGGTCAGCATCCAGCTCCCGGGAGCGGTCAAAGACCAGACAAACCAGATCCGCCTGCTGCATGAGGTCAGCGCCCTGCTCCAGCCCTGCCCTCTCCACCTCGTCCTCGGTCTGGCGCAGGCCGGCGGTATCCACCAGACGGATGGGCAGGCCATCCAGATTCAGGCCTTCCTCCAGATAGTCCCGGGTGGTTCCGGGAACTGAGGTCACGATGGCCCGTTTCCGGCCCAGAAGGGCATTGAGCAGACTGGATTTTCCGGCGTTCACCGGCCCGGAGAGAACGACCAAAGCCCCTTCCCGATAGCACCTGTACCTGGAGGCTGCCTCCAGGAGAGAGTGCAGCTGCTCTTGAACCGTATTCAGCTCAGCGCACACATATTCCGCTGTTTCCATCTCCTCGGCATGCTCGGCCATCTCCTCCGGAAAATCCAGCTCCGCCATGAGCCGGGCCAAAAGTCCCTGCAGACGGCTGCGCAGGGAGTGGACAGTTTCCCGCAGGCCCCCGCCCAGCTTTGCGCCGGCCAAATCCAGTCCGATCCTGGTGTCGGCCTCGACCATCTCGGCCACTGCCTCGGCCTGACTGAGATCCATTCTCCCGTTGAGAAAGGCCCTGAGAGTGAACTCGCCTGGATCAGCCAGCCTCGCTCCCTGCTCCAGAACCAGCTCCAGGATTGTCTGCACCACGGCCGGACCGCCGTGGCTGTTGATCTCCAGGACATCCTCCCCGGTGTAGGAGGCCGGAGCCGGCATAAAGCTGGTCAGGACCTCATCGATCCTTTGCCCCTGGCAGGACACGATCCACCCATGGTGCAGGACGTGAGATGCGAATCCACCGAAATCCCGCCGGGCCGAGACGAAAAGGGTCTCGCCTATCTCCCGGCTCTTCGGACCGCTGATGCGGACTATCCCGATTCCGCCCCGGCCCAGAGGGGTGGCAACTGCTGCGATGGTATCCGTGGAGTCCATAGTGGCGTGGGAGAAAAAAGGCACAAGCGGTCAACTTCCGCTTGTGCCGGTAAAGGTTTAAAGTCGTGGTCAAACCCGGGCCATGGAAGCCAAGGCCGGACCCGGAAGAGTTTCGTCAGCCTGTGTATGCCTGGAAAGGCCAGGGTGTGCGGGGTGTCGACCGCCGAAGGCCGCTTTTACATACGCATTGCAATGAAGGGTATATTGGCCTACTGCTTGTCGCTCTCAGCTCCTGACCCTTCCTGGTTCGTCTGGGTGGCCTCCTGTTGCTCCTTCCGTTTTTTCAGGGCAATGAGCACCCGTTTCATGGGCCCATCCCCCTTGCTACGGGTTATGAGATCGGTCTCATCCTGCAGGGCGACATGAACCAGCCTGCGATGGTAGGAGCTCATGGGTTTTGTGCTCTGAGCCTTTCCGGACTCCTTGACTTTCTGGGCCAGATACAAGGCCTTCTGCCGGACCTGGTCATCCTGACGCTGGCGGTATCCCCCGGCATCAAGCTGGACATAGACCCGCTCCGGCCAGCTCTTGGCCACAATCCGGTTGACCATGTACTCCAGGGAGCTGATTGTCTGCCCTTCCTTTCCGATAATCAGACCGGAATATTCCTGATCTTGGATAGTCACATTGATCCGGTCCTGCTCAAACTGCACATCCAGAGTGGGGGCATCAATCAACGGGGCCAGCAACCTGCTCACAACGCTTTGGACCAGCTCTGCAAGCTCCTGCTCATTGCCCCGGATCTCTTTGTCGTTACCCTGTGGTTCTTTACCATTGTCCGGTGACTTTTTGTCGTTGGCCCGGGGGCCCTTGTCCCTGCCCTGTGGTTCCTTATCCCTGCCCTGGGAGGTCTTGTCATTTCCCTGGGCCTTCTTCTGAACAGCGGCCTGAATGGCGGCGTTTCTTCCTCCCAGACCGAAAATTCCGCTTGAGCCGCTGTCTATGACTTCGATGTCCAAGCCGTCCTTGGTCGTATTAAAATACGTACAGGCCTGCTCAATGGCTGATTCCACGCTTTTCGCTTCAAATCGCTTCATATCCTGCATATCCACTCCTGTCATTCCTTGCAGCCTGTTCGCTCGGTCAGTTATGCCTTGCGCATCAGCCTCCACTGCTGGAAGATGGACAACAAGTTGTTGGTCAAGAAATACACAACCAGACCGGCCGGAAAGTTGAGAAAGATAAAAGTCAAGAAGATGGGCATTATCATCATGATCTTGGCCTGAGTGGGATCGCCCGCCGTCGGAGACAGCTTTTGCTGCAAGAACATGCTCAACCCCATAACCACCGGGGTAATATAAAACGGGTCCTTGGACGACAGGTCGGCCAGCCAAACGATGTCGGTAAACGGAAAATGGGAGATGAACGAGGCGTGACGCAGCTCAACCGCTCCCAGCAGGGCCTCGTACAGACCGATGAATACCGGTATCTGCAGGAGCATGGGCAGGCACCCACCGGCCGGATTGACCTTGTAGGTCTTGTACAGCTGCATCAGCTCCTGATTCATCTTTTGCCGGTCATCTTTGTATTTTTCCTTGAGCTCCTTCATCATGGGCTGGATTTTTTTCATCTTCTCCATCGACTTGTAGCTCTTGTGCGACAGGGGCCAAAAGATGAGCTTGATCACAAAGGTCAAGAGGATGATTGCAACTCCGTAGTTGCCGACATAGGTATAGAAAAATTTAAGGACTTGTACAAGCGGACGGGCTATAATGTTCAGCCATCCATAATGCAGGGCCCCGATCAGATTGTTGCCCACCTGGGCCAGATGCTTCTGCTCCTTGGGTCCCAGGTAGTAGCTGGCGGCTATCTGCTCGCTCTGTCCGGGCTCAATGCCAGTATTCTGCTCCAAAGCCACCCTGTAGACCGAATCTTCCAGCTTGCCTTTGAAGAACATGTCCTGGGAGGTGGGAACCACCGAGAGCAGGAAGTAGTTGCTGTCCACCCCGGCCCAATTGACAGGGTTGTCGGAAGCGATGCCCAGCCCCAGGTCATCCTTGTCATCTTCCTTATTTAAGTGCTGGTTGGCATAATGGGCGATGCTGGTCGTATTGTATCTGCTTTCATTGGCCACCAGCCCGCTGCTGGCCATGGTCAGGCTTAACACGCCGCTTACGTAGGAATCCCCGGCGTTGCGTACCTTCAGGTCTTCGTCCACAGCATAGCTGTCTGCCTGGAAGGTGAATGTCCGGACAATCTCCAGCCCGTTGTGGATCTCCCCCCGAAAGACGAGCTGAGCTGATTCACCTCCGCTCAGTTGTACATCCTGACCCTGAACGGACCATTCTGCGTTCTGCCAGACTGGAGACCGGTTCCACAACAGGCCCATCGGGGCCTTGGCCAGTGTCTTTTTGCTCACCAGGTCGATAGGTGGAGAATCTGGCTCAATGGTTTCTTTGTAGTTTTTTAAATAAAAATGCTTCAGGATCCCTCCCTGGGAGCTGAACACGGCAGTATACAGGGGAGTGTCCACCTGCAGGGTCTTTGATCCGCCGGCTGAAAAAACAGCCTGCGCATCGCTGCTCAGAGCTCCATCCGCCTCCGGCTGCGGCTTCTCAGGGGTCGGAGAACGGGAGTCCGCCTTTTGCTCTGCCTGTTGCGGGCTGCTTTGGGTCTGATTTCGACTCTGTTCCTGGATTTGCTGAGGAGGAAACAGCAGATTCCACCCCACCAGGACCAGCATAGTTAAACCCAAGGCTACAAAGATTCGCCAGTTGTCGTTCATGTTCGACCTTCGATCCTCTCACATCAGAGATTAATAAATAACGTCACGCTCCGCTGGGCAAACTCCGGCAGGGCTCCGGCTTTCCCTCCCGGCACTTGAGTGCAAGGCATAGGCGCAGGTGCTTCTGTCGCCTTTTCCGACCGGCTCGATTTCGGGAACAGGATCCAGGCCGCCGCGAGCCAGAGGATGACATCTGAGCACCCGTCCCAGGGTGAGCCCAAGCCCCCGAAAAAATCCGTGCAGGGCAAAAGCCTCTATCGCGTATTCGGAGCAGGATGGAATAAAGCGGCAGCTTCCAGGAAGGAATGGAGATACGGCAACCTGGTACATGCGTACCAAGCCGATGCACAGTTTTCGGACCAAATATCCGGCCTGCAGCTCAGCGTACACTGGTGACGACCTTGTCCACGACTGGTTTCAGTTCCCGCTCAACGGATGCATACCCCAATTTCGCGACTGGTATATGGCGTTTGGGCACAGCAACTATGTCCAGATCTGCCTGCACCTCATGTTGATGTCGGCGAAAGAATTCCCGGAGCAGCCTTTTGACCCTGTTCCGCTGCGCGGCCTTGCCTATTTTTTTGCTCACTGCCGTGCCGAAACGGACCCTGGCCCCATCATCCTCCCGTCTGCGGACAAAAAGGAGAAAATTGGAGGAATGGAATTTCTTCCCTCCCTGATAACAGGCGACATACTGGGTGCGATGGGTAAGACGAAGGGATCGAGGATACGAGAACGAGAGGGCCCGCGGTGCAGGCCCCTCTTCTCCCTGGGCCGGACAGCAGCAATACATCGCGGTAGGGTCCCTTCAATAGATGAATCTACACTGCCAGACGCTTACGGCCCTTGGCCCGGCGTCTGCGCAGGACGGCCCGCCCGCCCTTGGTCCGGGAACGGACCAGAAAGCCGTGGGTTCGCTTCCGGCTCACCTTGCTGGGCTGAAATGTGCGCTTCATATCTGCTTCCTCCTTCGAAGTAGGATTTCCGTCGGTTACAAGCCGAATATTGAGTTTATGGATACATCCTCAAAGAAGAGGCCTGAATACTCTGATTTTGCTTCTCAGTCAAGGAACGGCACCTGCACGTCCCTTAAGCACTATCCGACTTTCTCCGGACCGGTTGACCTTTCCCCCCAAAAATCCCTACTCTCTTTTCTGTACCAGGGATATTCCCTCCCGGTTGGACATGGACGGCCCCATATGTGGCGAGTAAACAAGACTTTTCGACACAAAATAACATACATAAGAGCTTGCCGTCTCTTCTGGGTGCCGTGACCGGCAGGCCCGCACATTTTCTTGGTCCCGCCAAAAGGGGGAAACCAGGCACTCACATGCATGATATGCTCAGTCCATCTGAAAGCAATGTCCAGCATGTGAGTGCCTGGAGGGGGCAGGGATCCCCCTTTGGCGGGGCTTAGAAAATACCGGGCCGAAAGTGGGCACACAGAAGAGATGGCAAACTCCAAAAATCCACAGGCTAGGTCCAAGAAACGTAAACAATATGAGAAGGAGATATTGACATGAGCGATTCCGCCCTGCAGACGTATTGGCGCGGGAAGCTGGAAACCGTGCAGGCCGTGCTGGAAGACAACAACTTCAAGGTCTGGATAGCCGATTCACTCGATCAGGCCGCAACCTTGTTCTGGTCCAAGATTTTTGATCAGGTTCAGCCCCAGAGTGTTTCCTTCGGCGGGTCCATGACCGTGGTCGACTCCGGGCTCTACGCTGACCTCAAAAAGCGTACGGACATCAAGGTCCTTGACACCTACGACACGTCCGCCCCCAAGGAAGAGTTCCTGGAACGTCGGCGGCAGGCTCTGCTCTCAGATCTGTTCATCACCAGTACCAATGCCGTGACCAAGGAAGGGCATCTGGTCAATCTGGACGGCCTGGGCAACCGGGTCGCCGCTCTCACCTTCGGGCCCAGGCACGTGGCCCTGCTCATCGGACGGAACAAGATCGTTACCGACATGGACCAGGCCATTGAGCGGATCAAGGATTTTGCCGCTCCGGCCAACACCATCCGGCTGAACAAGAAAACGCCCTGCGTGAAGACCTTTCAGTGCGAGGACTGCTCCAGTCCGGACCGAATTTGCAACACCTGGACCATTACTGAAAAGTGCAACCCTCCGGAAAGGATAAAGATTATCCTCATCAACCAGGACGTGGGCTACTAAGATCCTTTTTTCGAAAAAAAATGCAAAAAATGTTTGACAAACAATCCGCATTTGGATAGATTGTTTTCTTGTCACACGGCGATGCGGGGTGGAGCAGTTTGGTAGCTCGTCGGGCTCATAACCCGAAGGTCCCAGGTTCAAGTCCTGGCCCCGCTACCAATAAATTCAAGGGGTTAGATCATACGGTCTAACCCCTTTTTTCTGTCCCTACCCAATTTGTCCCTATCCTGTCCCTACCTATTTGATTTGCTACCTCCTCATTAACTTTTGCCCATCCCACTCTAGGTAACCGCCAACAAATGGGAAGTCATGTTTTTCTGACCTCCCCTGAGTACAAACCCTATCGTTCACACAGCACGTCATTTTATGTCATCTCATTGACCTTTATCCCAGCTTCAGATATCCCAAACGGATGGTAAGTAATACTCTGTGTCCTATGTTCTTGGCCTGTATCAATATCTACCCCTCCAAATGAACCAAAGGCCTTCCTATGCTCAAACTGGAGCAGATCTCCGCTGGTCAGCAGGTCACAGGCATTGAACAGGACAAGATTGTCCGCATAGTCTCCACAGAAAAGCTGGGCGAACACGCTATCAATGCCATTTATCGGGATGGTTCCGGTCGCCTGGGGGAGCGAATGCTCTTTCGCTCGGACGAACCGACCATCTCCCTGGCTGAGTCTGGCTGCCCCTGGGGTTTTGATGCCCCGGCCCAGGATTTCAAACTGGCTCTGGAAGCCCAGCGCATAAAACTGGCCTACCTTTTTGACCCCATGATGGCGGTACACACCTCCAACGTGGACCCCCTCCCGCATCAAATTACAGCTGTGTATCAGCACATGCTCACCAAACAGCCCCTGCGCTTTGTGCTGGCCGACGACCCCGGTGCGGGCAAAACCATCATGGCCGGTCTATTTGTTCGCGAACTGATCATGCGCGGAGACACCAAGCGCATTCTGGTGGTCTGCCCCGGAGGCTTGGTGGAACAGTGGCAGGATGAGCTGTATGAAAAATTCGGGCTGATCTTTTCCATCTTCACCCGGGACATGATGAATAACTCCCATTCCGGAAATCCCTTTGAAGATCAGGACCGGATCATTGCCAGGATGGATCAGCTGGCCAGAAGCGATGAGCTCTATGAAAAGTTGGCCAATACCGAGTGGGACCTGATCATTGTGGATGAGGCCCACAAGATGTCTGCCAGCTACTTTGGCAACAAGGTGACCAAGACCAAGCGCTTCCTGCTTGGTGAGCTATTGTCCACCCGGACCCGACATTTCCTGCTCATGACCGCAACACCCCACAATGGCAAGGAAGCGGACTTTCAGCTCTTCATGTCTCTCTTGGACGGAGACCGTTTCTACGGCCGGTTTCGGGACGGAGTGCATCAGGTGGACATCTCGGACATGCTGCGGCGCATGGTCAAAGAAGAGCTACTCAAATTCGACGGCACGCCCCTGTTCCCTGAGCGCCGGGCCATCACCGCTACCTACCGCCTATCTGACCTGGAATCCGAACTCTATGCCCTGGTCACTGACTACGTCAAAAACGAAATGAACAAGGCCGACAATCTGGACGGCAAGCGCAGGGGATCTGTGGGCTTTGCCCTGACCATGCTCCAGCGCCGCCTGGCCTCCTCCCCGGAAGCCATATACCAGTCCTTAAAACGCAGGCGGCAGCGCCTGGAACGGCGCATAGAAGATGAAAAGGTCCAGCACCGAGGTCATTTGGTGGCTGAAACCTATGCCGAGTTCGGGGTTGATAATTTTGAGGATGCCGATGAACAACTCTCAGAATCAGAATTTGAAAATCTGGCCGATACCCTGGTGGACCAGGCCACCGCAGCCAGGACCATAGAAGAGCTGGAAAATGAAGTGGCCACCTTAAGGTCTTTGGAAAGCAAGGCCAAAACCGTGGTCCACTCCGGGAAGGACTGCAAATGGGAACAGCTTTCCTCTATCTTGCAGGACGACGACCGGATGAAGGATTCCAGGGGCAAAAGACTCAAGCTTATCATCTTTACTGAGCACAAGGACACTCTAAGATACTTAAGAGACCGCATAGCCGATCTGTTCGGAGATCATGACACAGTGCTGACCATCCATGGAGGCATGGGCAGAGACCAGCGCCGCAAGACCCAGGAAACCTTTCGTTTTGACCCAGGGGCTCTCATTCTGGTGGCCACGGACGCGGCAGGGGAAGGAGTGAACCTGCAAAACGCCAGCCTGATGGTAAATTACGACCTGCCATGGAATCCGAACCGCCTGGAACAGCGCTTTGGCCGCATTCACCGCATTGGCCAGACCGAGATCTGCCACCTGTGGAACATGGTGGCCATGGACACCCGGGAAGGCGACGTCTTTTACCGCTTGTTTCAAAAACTTGATAATGAACGCCAGGCCTTGGGCGGACGGGTCTTTGATATTTTGGGCGAGGTCTTTGAAGGCAAATCCCTTAAAGACATGCTGGTGGAGGCCATCCGCTACGGAGACGATCCCGAGGTCCGGGCCAGACTGGAGAAGCAGGTGGAAGGCGCCCTGGATACCCAGCACTTGCGAGAGATCATGAACCGCAACGCCCTGGCCGAAGAAGTCATGACCAGGGAGCAGCTCTATGCAGTCAAAGAAGAACTGGAAAAGGCCGAGGCCAGAAAACTCCAGCCACATTTTGTGCGCGCCTTCTTCATGGAGGCCTTTCAGGCCTTTCAAGGCGAGCTGCGCCAGCGGGAAACCGGCAGGTATGAGATACGCTATGTGCCAGGAGTTGTCCGGGAACGGGACCGGGTTATCGGGGGCCGGGACCCGGTCTTGAAAAGATATGAACGGATCTGCTTTGAGCGCCACCTGGTCCGGGTGTACGGCAAGCCCATGGCCAGCCTGGTCCATCCCGGCCATCCCCTTATGGCCGCTTTGACCGACCTGATCATCGAGGCCCACGCCAACAAGTTCAAGCAAGGAACCATCTTTGTCGATCCCACAGATGAGACCGACACCCCCAAGGTCCTGGTCATGCTGGACCATGCAGTGCGAGAGAGCGCCTATGGCCAGAACGAGCGCCAGGTTGCCTCCAGACGCATCCAGTTTGTGCAGATCGATTCCCAGGGCGCGGTGACCAATGCCGGATGGGCGCCGCACCTGGATATGGAACCCCTGGCTGACAGCGACCAGGTCCTGATCCAAGATGTATTAAATCAGCCCTGGCTCAGCGACACCCTTGAGCAGCAGGCCCTTTCCTACGCCGCTGAAAAGCTTGTTCCTGAGCACTTCCAGGAGATCAAAGAACAAAGGGAACGCCAGGTCAAAAAAATCCTGGATGCAGTACATGAGCGATTGACCAAAGAAATTGATCATTGGCAGGATCGATACTTTCACCTTAAAGAAGCCATGGAGGCCGGCAAGCAGCCCCGCATGCAGCCGGAAAACGCCAGGCGCAGGGCGGAAGAGCTCCGCGCCCGCCTGGAACAGCGGACCAAGGAGCTCATGGCCAAACGCAGCGTGGTCTCCAGTTCCCCTGTGGTGGTGGGCGCTGCCTTGGTTGTTCCGGCCGGACTTCTGGCCAGGCGCAAAGGACAGGATGAGGCCCTGTTCAGTCAGGATGCCCATAGACGGAAGCACATAGAGCAAATCGCGATGCACAGAGTCATGGAGCATGAACAGACTCAAGGGTACAAGGTCAAAGACGTCTCTGCTGAAAAATGCGGCTGGGATGTTTCAGCCTACAAGGAAGGCCATGCAGACCGGCATATTGAGGTCAAGGGCCGGGGCAAGGGGCAGAGCACCATCACTGTAACTCGCAATGAGATCATGTACGCCCTGAATCAGGAAGATAAGTTCTGGTTGGCCGTGGTCTTTGTGGACGAGGACGATACACCGGACGGCCCCTACTATGTGCAAAAACCCTTCAAGGTTGAACCTGACTGGGGAGTAGCCAGCCTGAATTATGATGTTAACGAATTGCTCACTCTGTGATTCATCAAAAAGATGGATGGACTTCATAAATACTGCTAAAACACCAAAATGAGATATGAGATATGCGAACTAAAATGAATAATGAAGAAGCCATGAAAAATATTTTAGAAAATGCCTATGATTTTCTTGATCAAGCTATTGATGAAGTCAAAGAAAAGCCCAAATACTCAATCATTCATTTTTATACTGCTCTTGAATTACTAATGAAAGCTAGACTGATGCATGAACATTGGACTCTCATCCTCACCAAACCACAAGATGCTGACAGAGATAATTTTGAGATAGGTAAATTTCAATCGGTATCCCTAAAAGATGCTAATGAACGCTTAAATAAAATCGTTTCTGATGGACTAACAAAAGAAGAATTAAACTCATTTAATAAGATTCGTGACCTACGCAATAAGATGGTTCATTTCTTTCACAAAGACATTTTATTTCATGATGGTTATGTATATGAAATAATGAAACAACAATACGTTGCCATGTACTATTTGAACCACATAATAAGAGATAGATGGACAAATGTATTTCAATTATATGCTGATATCGATTTTGGTATAGATCAAAAAATGAAAAAACATCGAGATTACTTAGAGACAAAATATGCCTTAGTCAAAGAAGATATCAATAAACTTATATCTGATGGAAATATCATAATTAAGTGCCCAGCATGTTTATTTAATTCAATGCGTGTATATGAAATTACAAAAGAAGATGAGGCAGTTTACTTTGAAGGAGAATGTTTGGTTTGTTCTTTATCTGATTCAAACTTTTTCTCATTCTATTGTGAAGAATGTGAAGAAAGGATTGTCACAAATGAAGGTGAATGTAAGTGCGCACATTGCTTAGCTCAATATACTACACAAGATTTGTTAGAAATTATTGATGGAACCAAAGAAAACTTACGCATAAAGGAAGGAGGTGGTTCTAGAGCACATTGTTCTGAATGCGAAGGATTTGAGACAGTTGTTCCATTTGGAGGCCTTTATCTGTGTTTACAATGTCTGAACTCATTTGATGAGGAAGAGCTTCATGAATGTGAATATTGTGGTTCTTTATGTACAACCGAACTTGAGATGAGTTACCTCACTGGTTGTTTAGCTTGTGATGGCAAATTTGGAAGCTCGTCCTTTGAGAGAGAATGAACATATGATCAAAGCCCCCAAGAAACTCATAGAATGCGCCCTCCCCCTGGATGAAATTAACGCTGCCGCAGCCAGGGAAAAGTCTATCCGCCATGGTCATCCTTCCACTCTGCACCTGTGGTGGGCCAGGCGCCCTTTGGCCGCAGCCCGGGCAGTGCTCTTTGCCCAACTAGTCAATGATCCCGGCGGAGAGCGCGGCTGGGGCAAATATCCAGGTCAGACCAAGAAGGATGCCCAAAGGGAACGTGAGCGCCTGTTTGATATTCTCAGGGAGCTGGTCAAGTGGGAAAACACCAATAATGAGGAGCTCCTGGAAAAGGCCAGGGAAGAAATCCGCAAGTCTTGGCGGGAAACCTGTGAGATGAATAAGGGCAAACCCGGATTTGACCCGGATAAACTGCCTGCCTTTCATGATCCTTTTGCTGGTGGAGGAGCTATTCCTCTGGAAGCCCAGCGTCTCGGCCTGGAGGCCTATGCCTCGGACCTCAATCCTGTGGCCGTGCTCATCAACAAGGCCATGATCGAGATCCCGCCCAAGTTTGCAGGCAAAGCACCTGTAGGACCAATTCCTGATGGTGAGCAGGGAGACCAAAGGGGCCAACACGACTGGACTGGGGCACAAGGGCTGGCTGAAGACGTCCGCCGTTATGGTCACTGGATGCGCAAAGAGGCGGAAAAGCGGATAGGCCACCTCTACCCCAAGGTCAAAATCACCAAAGATATGGTGGACGAACGACCGGACTTGGCATCTTACCTGGGCCGGGAGCTGACAGTCATCGCCTGGATTTGGGCTCGCACAGTCAAAAGCCCCAATCCAGCCTTTTCCCATGTAGGCTCCACTCAAGAATCTGTGCATGAAGTGAGGCCATAGACTTGAAAAGCATGAGTCCCCTCGGGTAGTTAGGTGGTTACCACACACACCAGCTACCACGGAGGAACTCATGCTCGTGTCCCAGTTGATCAAATCTACGCTTGATATTCAAGGATTTCGTGTCAGCCAGGTCCAAGGCGATACGAACGCGATCATCGTGGATATTGTCCCGGATCGTCGTCATTCGCTCTTTTGCAGCTCTTGTGGAAGCGCTTCCAGGTATCGGGATACTCTCTCTGTTCGTCATTTTCGGCATGTTCCTCTCTGGGGCATCCCTGT